>CANFUJ010000026.1 GCA_947450165.1 Chitinophagaceae bacterium | reverse complement strand
GTTAAATTAACTGGAGTTGGTTGTTGTAAATGCCATTTACCAACTAATGCACGCTTCACATTGGGGTTATATAATTTTATCATTTTAGGCAATGAAACTTCTGTTGTATCTAAAACACCAGAGCCACCAATACCGCCAATAATTCCACCTACACCTGTTCTAAAACCATATCTGCCTGTTATCATACTGGCACGCGTTGCAGAGCATACTGGATCAGCGGTGGCATTTGAAAAGCGCACACCTCGACTTAGCAAAGACCTGAGATTTGGAACGTCAACGGTATCTTGATGATTTTCATAAAACCCAAGATAATCTGTTCCCATATCATCCGCTATAATCAACATAACATTTCTATTTGCAGATGGCTGAGGTACTGATGCGTTTACAGTTAAATTTAAAGTACATGATTGTCCGCCAAAGCTAATTGCAAAGCTCGCTGTTCCAGATGTAGATGGCGTTCCAGAAATCGCATACACAATGTTACCAGCACCGCTTGCCAACGTTCCAGCTTGAAGTGTGGCTGTTAATCCTGTTACACCAGTTGATGCAACAGCTGTACCAAGCGTGTATGCCAATCCATTACCTCCTGTGTATCCAACGGTTGCAGTTCCATTAAAAGCTGTATTTGCTGTTGGTGTTGACGAATAAGTAGCTGAAGTACAACTTAATGTAGATATTGTTGGAGAAACGGCACTGCTTCCTACAACAAACTGCCCCATCATGCCTTCATCTTCATGAAGTGAAATATGACAATGATACATAAACGGATGAACTGGATCTGCAAAATCATCAAACTTGGCGATGAACTTTACAGTTGTGTTTGCTGCAACAAAAACTACATCTTTCCAACCTGCTTGCGCTGCTGCTGGTGCGGCACCATTTACAGATAGAATATTAAATTCCACATCATGAATATGAAATGGATGTCCAAAGTTTCCAGAGTTTGTGATTTGCCAAATCTCCGTGTTATTAAGAGGAACGGTATAATCGTTATAATTGATGTTAAACAATTTATGATTTAAAATAAAAGTAGCCCCTGGAATACTAGCAATATTGGTATCACTAATGGTTAGTGTACGCGTTAGGTTCGCGGTTGCCGCTGGAATGGTAGTTACAGTTGTTAATGCTGTTGGAATGGAAACAATTGGATTTGAGGTTTGACTTCCAACATTTAAATGCAACACATTAAAATCTATTCTTGCCAATGCATTTGCAAAAGGTCCATTCGGAAATAAATCACCTCCAGGTACGTTTTGAGCCAATGTAGAATTATACGCTTTTAAATTAAAACTAGTACCAGATTGACCAACACAATTCACCAATATTTCAATTCTTTCGCCCGCATGTAATAAATATCTGGTTAATGGAACAGGTGCTGCTAACAAACCGCCATCTGATGTTATCACATAAAAAGTTCTGTTATCACTAAATCCTAAATTATAAGAACGTTCAATCGCCGCATTTAAAATTCTTAATCTTACCACTTGTGCAGGTATAGTATGTTGCGGACTCAATACACCGTTTACCATTGAACTATCGCCATAAGGTACAACGCTAAATTGATTTGCAGTGGTAAAATCTCTATCCGTTAACACCAATGGAATATCGTCTATTCCATATTTACGAGGGAGTGGCAATGCTGATTCTATGGCGTCTCTAACAATGATTAAACCGCCAATTCCTTTGGTGATTTGCTCTTGAGTAGTTTCATGTAAATGTGGATGATACCAATAGGTTGCTGCATTGTTTTTTACTTCCCAAAATGGTTGCCAAGTAGTTCCGGGTGGAATAACTTGATGTGGACCACCATCCATAACAGCTGGCAAATGCATTCCATGCCAATGCAAAGTTGTAGAATCGTTCAACGAATTTTTCACGTTCATGTGAACGGTTTCTCCTTTGTTAAAAAACAATGTTGGCCCCCAAAATTTATTGTTGATGCCAGCCGTAATCGTTTGCTGTCCTGGCCTGATTTGAGAAAATGTATCTTTTATATTGAGGTTAAATGTTGTTCCAGACAAAGTATCGGGAATCCATAAATTATTGTATTGTGCTTTTGACTGAAATCCCAAAAACATTAATAAGACAAGTAAACCTAAAGTAAATTTCTTCATAATTATTTTAATTAAACGCTTAATATTTGTTTCAACTTTCCCAAACCAATTCTATTTATTTCAATATTTACGGCTCATCAAATGGGCGATCATGAGGTGGTGGTGGAGGCCTTCTTCTATCTCCTCTTGGAGGAGGCGGCGGGCCCGGAGGCCGCTTTCCATCACGAGGTGGTGGTGGAGGGTCGAACCCTGGATCCATATGAGGTCCATCCTCTTCAAATCTTGGTGGTGGAGGTGGCCGGTCATCACGATTAAAATTATTCTCGTGGCTTTGATTTTTAACAGAAGGAGCATTAAATGATTGCTTGTTTGATAAGGCTGTGTCTAGACAGCATTTTGGTCTATTTGAATTTCTTAATAATGCTTGATTTTGCGTTGGAGCGCGATCAAACATATTTAATAATAATTGAGCTTGTTTTGGCGTGCAGATTGATTTTAACTTTTTAAAATAAAAATAAGTGGTGGTGTCAATCTCAAAAGAAACATCAGCAGCTTTTCTAGCAAAAGCATTGATGGTTGTAGCATTCGCGGTATCAGATTTTAGCAAATCAAAAAAAGCTTTTTTGGCAAGATGTTCTTTTTCTTTTAATACATCCATTTTTGCTTCATGCTCTATTTTAATCGCTTTATATTTTTCTTGTTGGTTGCTATCTAAATCCAACATTTCAATTAAACGACCTCCTCTGAATGGCCTACGTGCGTCTCCATCATGCTCATGTTTTTGAGATTGTTTAAACCAAAGTATGCTGGTAAAAACAATGTTTACCAACAACAATGCGCAAATAATGAAAACTATAAATTTATTTTTATTACTGGTTATCATAGTCTAAAACTGGTGTTGAATTTAAATGATATATTTCAGAAATTTCACCAATGCTTTGTACTGATTTTTCAGCACTTGTATTTTGATTGAATCGCTGATAAAGCAAAAAAGTATTGGCTGTTAATATTAAAGCGATGGTTGCAAATGCTATTGTGTATCTAAAAGAAAAAATAGCAGGATCGGGTTGAATTTCTGTCAACATCCCTTTCATCCTTGTTTTGAAATAGGGCGAAATTTCGGCGCGTTGAATAGCATCTAAACTATTTAACGTTGACTCAATTTGTTGTTCGATATTTGTTTTCATTTTATTAAAACTTACTCAGAAAAATAATCGTTTAATATTAGTTTTAGTTGTGCTTTTGCTCGGAGCACCAAACCTTCTATACTCTTGGTTGTTTTATTCATGATCTCCCCTACTTCCTGATAATTCAATCCTTCTACCTTTATTAAAACAAAAGCCAATCTTTGGTTTTCGGGAAGTTGCTTTATCGCTTTAAAAAGTATCGCCGCCATTTCCTTATTGTGTAATTCTACTCCAGGATGATGAAACGCTGACATTTCAATCGTTTCTATTGAAATCCCCATTAGATTTTTAAAATAGTTGATCGACCTTTTCGACTTTTTTTTCCGCTCCCATTCCAATGATTTTGTTATAGCAATTCTATAAATCCAAGTGGACAATTTTGAATCGCCTTTAAAATCATTTATGCTTTTAAAAACCTGAATAAAAACATTTTGCGTAATATCTTCGGCATCATGCAAATGATTGACAATACCTAAAACGGTATTATATACCATATGTTGATAGTCATCTATCAATTTATCATAAGCTCCCGAATCCCCTGTTTTTAAAAGGGCAACAAAATGAATTTGATCAGACAAACTGTTTTAATTTGCTTTTATTCCATTTGTAACATTGCATTGATTCTAAAATAGAATTTGCCAATACAAGATTACATAGGTTTTTCTGTTTTAAAAGTTGAATAAAAAACAATACACGGCGTATATGATGCCTTAAATTCAATTACTCCTCGAAATTATAAAAAAAGGTCTCGAAATAACGAGACCTTAAAAAATATTATAATTTGAAAACTTTAAAAAGTAAAAATCAAAAAATGCTTTTGAATTTTAAATTTTAATTTTTGACTTATCATTAATCCCCCCAAACTTCATCTTTCCCATCAAGCCAGCTTTTAACCAACTCAGTGGTAATTGATTTTGGTCTTTCTAATGGCAAGCCAAGCGCTCTATCCCAGCATAAGCTAGATAAAACACCTAATGCTCTTGAAACACCAAATAATACCGTATAGAACTCATATTCTACCATTCCATAATGAACCAAAAGCGCACCGCTGTGTGCATCAACATTTGGCCAAGGATTTTTAATTTTAGCAATAGAAGATAAAATTGGAGGAACCGCATCGTAAATAGTCCAAACGGTTTGCACCAATGGATCATCAGCCATGTGTTTTTTTCCGAATTCCATTTGAGCTGTAAATCTTGGATCAGTTTTACGCAACACCGCATGACCATAACCTGGAACTACTTTTCCTTCGCTTAATGTTTTACGAACGTATTCTTCAATTTGTTCTTTAGTAGGTGATTCTGAACCAATTTGTTCCCTTAATTCAAAAATCCATTTAATTACTTCTTGATTGGCCAATCCATGTAAAGGACCCGCAAGACCGTTCATACCAGCTGCAAAACTCAAATAAGGATCACTTAATGCAGAACCCACCAAATGTGTCGTGTGTGCAGAAACGTTACCTCCTTCATGATCTGCATGAATCACCATGTATAAACGCATCAATTCTTTGAACGACTCATTGTCGTAACCCATCATGTGTGCAAAATTTCCTGACCAATCCAACAAACCATTAGGTTGAATATGATCACCATTTCTATATTTTCTTCTATAGATGTAAGCAGCGATTCGAGGTAAACGAGCAATCAAATCCATTGAATCATCAAACACGGCTTCCCAATAATCTTTTTTGTTCATCCCTTTTGCATAGTTTTTTGCAAATTGGCTTTCGGTTTGAAGTGCCATTATAGCCACAACAAATTGAGTCATTGGATGTGTAGTAACAGGTAAGGCTTCGATGGTATCGAACACATGATTTGGAACATGACTTCTTCTTTGCCATACGCTTGTAAGGTGATGAACATCTTCATCAGTTGGCAATTCACCAATCAGCATCAAATAAAACAAACCTTCTGGCAATGGTTCAGAACCTCCTGCATATTTGGTTAATTTCTCTCTTAATTCAGGAATAGAATATCCTCTAAAACGAATACCATCTTGTGCATCAAGCAATGAAGTTTCGGTTACTAGTCCGGTGATACCACGCATTCCTTGATATACTTGACTCAAAGTAACTTCACCAATTTTTTTATCTCCATGATCTTTAATAATGGATTTAATTTCTGCGGCTGCGATATCCGCTTTTGCTTTGAATCGGTCTTTAATGATGCCCATGTTTTAATTTATTTATTGGTAATTTAAAGTATAAATTTTTGCGACAGAAAATTTGTGAAAGTACAAATCAAAAGGCGTGTAAAATTACGTGTCTAATCAATGTCAAACAAAAGTTTTAAAAGAAAGTTAACAAATGCTTTTGAAATTACTTAGGTGCCTTTTTATATAGGTAGATAGTAAGCACTCCAAAACAAAAATTAGGTAACCAAGCAGCTAACCACGGCGTAAAATTTCCTCGTGTGGCGAATACAATTGTAAAACGACTCATTAAAATATAAAGCACACTAATTACTACGCCAAGCGCAAGATGAAATCCACTTCCACCGCGAACTTTTTTTGAAGATAGGATTGCACCAATTAAGGTAAGAATGAAAACAGAAACAGGAATGGCATTTCGGTTATGCTGTTCCACTTCGAGCGTGCTGAGCATTTCGGAGCCACGCATGCGTTCTAGTTTGATAAATGCGTTCAATTCGCTGGTGGTCATTTGATCTTTTAGATAATCGTCCTTTCTCAAATCAATCGGTTTGAAAGAATACTTCATTAACTTCTTTTGCGTAAACACATTTCGTTCAGAAGTAGAATCCACAAACCTTTCGAGCACATTGCTCAATGACCATTTTTGTTTTATGGTATCCCAAATAAAATTCATTGCCCGAAGGTTGTAAGTCAGCTTATTGTTTTCAATTTTATGAATGGATAAATTTGTTCCCGATCTGCTGATGGTATCGTAACCTTTTATACTTGCATACGTATTTGCATCCAATCGGAAGTATACATTTTGTTTGTAAGATGATTGCTGTAATGTAGCAGCCACGCTCCTATTGGTGTATTTCTTTTCAAACGTAGCCCATTTTTCATTGGCTTTTGGAATTAGAAATTGATTGCCTCCCCAAAGTAAAAAAGTAAGTACAAAGCCGCCAACTGCAAAAGGAAGTAAAAATCTTTTGAAACTAATGCCACTGCTTAAAATAGCCACCACTTCTGATCTTCCAGCCATTTTTGAGGTGAAAAATATTACAGAAATAAACACAAACAAAGGAAAAAGCATTGCATCAATATGCGGAATAAATCCAAGGTAGTAATCTAGAAATATTCTTTTTGCAGATAACCCTGATCGAGTAAAATCCTCCGTTTTTTCGCTTATGTCTATCACAACCGCAATAGTGGTAAATAAAATCAGACAAAAGAAAAAAGTGGTGAAATATTTCGAGAGTATATATCGATCAATTTTTTTCATTGAACGGCAAGTTAGGGATTTTTTGATTTAATATGGAGGGCGTTTGGCGTTTGGCGTTTGGGGTTTGGTGTTTGGTGTTTGAGGTTTGGTGTTTTAACCAACATCAACTTCGGCAGACGAAACTCCCAACCTTTTGAACTCATTGAACTCATTGAACTTATTGAACCTCAAAAACTTCTCAAACCTCACAAACCTCTTAAACCTCTTAAACCTCCCCAACGCTCTTCCCCACAATCCATCCTGTTGTCCATGCGTTTTGAAAATTAAACCCACCGGTTACACCATCTACGTTTATGATTTCGCCAGCAAAATAAAGACCCGGAATTTTCTTGCTTTGCAATGTTGATGAATCTATCTCAGATAAATCAATACCACCTGCGGTCACAAACTCTTCTTTGAAAGTAGTTTTCCCTTTTACTTCAAATTCGCAAGTGCACAAAAATTTGATGAGTTTATTTTGTTCTTTAGCAGGTAAATCCGCCCATCTGATTTCTGGATTAATATTAGATTGAACAAGAAAATGCAACCATAATCTAGAAGGGATTCCAAAAGGATTTCTATTGGCGATTTTTTGGTTGGCAATTTCAAATCGAAGCGACCTGAATTTTTCAAGTAATGTATTTTCGTTGTATGCGGGTAGCCAATTTACTTGGATATTGAAATGGTAGTTTTTTTGTGCCAATTCAACTGCAGCCCAAGCGGATAATTTTAAAACACCAGGTCCGCTTAATCCCCAATGTGTAATTAATACTGGACCTGATTGTTGCAATTTGGTGCCTACGATTTTTACCATTGCGTCAGGAACCGAAACACCCATTAATTCTGTAATTGGATTTTTAGGAATATTAAAAGTAAATAAAGACGGAACAGGAGCAATAATGGTGTGTCCTAAATTTTTCATCCAATCAAACTGTGCTGATTTTGGAAAGCCACCACAAGCAATACAAATAAAATCGGCGTGAATGGATTTTGTTTTTGCGTAATTGATTTTAAAATTATTGGCTGAAACGACATCTATTTTATTGACATCCGCATTCATAATGATTTCCACACCGTTTTTCTGTGCTTCATTTAATAAACAATCAATAATGGTTTGAGATGTGTTCGTACTTGGAAACATCCTGCCATCTGACTCAGTATGAAGTGAAATGCCCCTTTCGTTAAACCACTCAATGGTATGCGTGGTATTAAATTGATGAAATGCTTTTTTTAAGAAAGCACTACCTCTGGGGTAATTTTTTATTAGCTCACTAATCGAAAAACAAGCATGGGTAACATTGCATCTACCGCCACCACTTACTTTAACTTTAGAAAGTAATTTTGAATATTTTTCAAGTAAAACAACTTTTAGTCCTACATTTAATCGTGCTGCATTTACTGCACAAAAAAAACCTGCAGCACCACCGCCAATCACTACAAGGGTTTTATTTTTCATTTTGTGCAAACATTAAATTAGTTGTAGAAACTATTTTCTAGCAATGATTAATTATAACTCCAAGAAAGGTTTATGTTCTTTTTTTCCGCTTCTTCAATTAATACAAAAGAAGATAGTACATCAGGTTCTGTTTTTGTAATACAAACATCATGTTCAAAATGTGCAGACACTTTTTTGTCTTTGGTTAAAACCGTCCATCCATCTTCAGATTGAAAAATATCTTTAACCCCTAAATTTATCATGGGTTCAATGGCTAAAACCATTCCTTCTTTTAATTTAGGACCATACCCTTTTTTCCCATAATTAGGTACTTGAGGATCTTCGTGAAGTTTTCTTCCTAAACCATGTCCCACCATTTCTCTAACAACGCCAAAACCATGCTTTTTTTCTGTATGTTCTTGAATGGCATTTGAGATATCGCCAATTCGATTACCGGCTCTGGCTTTTTCAATTCCAAAATATAAAGATTCTTTGGTTACTTTTAATAAACGTTTTAATTCGTTATCAATTTCTCCGATGGCATAAGTATATGCACTATCCCCATGAAAACCATTTTTCAAAACGCCGATATCAAGCGATAAAATATCGCCATCTTTTAGTTCGTAATTACCTGGAAAACCATGAACAACTGCATCATTCATGGAAATACAAGTTGCATAAGGAAAACCGTGATAATTTTTAAAAGAAGGAATGGCTTGTTGATCGAGAATAAATGTCTCTACAATTTCGTTAATTTTTAAAGTGGAAATACCTGGCTTTAAAAATGGGATTACCGCTTCATGTGCTTTACCTACTAAAAGGCATGAGATGCGCATGATTTCAATTTCTTCTTTGGTTTTGTATTGTATCATCAGAAACTATTTATTAAAACAAACCCCAACGAAAATCGCCGGGGTTTAAATATTTGTATGTTTATTTTTTAAAAATTACATACCGCTTGGTACGATTTGTTGTTGTCTTCCTTGAATTCTTCCTGAGTTCATTAAACCATCGTATTGACGCATTAACAATTGCGTTTCGATTTGTTGTAAAGTATCTAAGATTACACCAACCATGATTAACAATGAAGTACCGCCAAAGAAAGTTGAGAATCCTTGAGACATTCCTAAAGCCAATTGGAACAAACCTGGCAATATACCAACGATAGCTAAAAGAACAGCTCCTGGTAAAGTAATTCTATCCATTATGGTTCCGATGTAATCAGCTGTTGGTTCACCAGGCATAACACCGGGAATAAATCCATTGTTTTGCTTTAATTCTTCAGCCATTTGTTTAGGATTAAAAATTAAAGCCGTGTATAAGAATGTAAATGCAATTACACAAACTGAATAAACAATCATGTAAATGAAATCAGTATGATCTGTGAAGTGACGTGCCCAACCAGCACCGGTAAATCCAGTAAAGATGGTAGGTAAAAACAAAATTGCTTGAGCAAAGATGATTGGCATTACACCAGAAGCATTTACTTTTAAAGGCAAGAAATTATGTGCACCACCAGTTTGACGATTACCAACGATTTGTTTAGCATATTCTACAGGTACTTTTCTTGTACCTTGAACAAGCATAATTAAACCCATAATAATGGTTACTAAAAATAAAATTTCAACCAACATTAATAAGATTCCACCAGCACCTCTTTGAGCAAAACGAGCTGTCCACTCTTGTCCGAAAGATTGAGGGAAACGAGCTAAGATACCAATCATAATGATAATTGATGTACCATTACCTAATCCTTTATCCGTAATTTTTTCACCTAACCACATAACAAATAAAGTACCTACAGTTAGAATGATAATTGTAGAAGCCCAGAAGAAACCGCTATATGCTGGAATCAAGGCTTCTGCGTTTGAAGGACTTTTTAAATAACCGATGTAAGCCGCTGCTTGAAAAGCTGTAATTAAAACAGTTAGATATCTTGTCCATTGATTGATTTTCTTTCTTCCGCTTTCTCCTTCTTTTTGAACTTTAGCCATTTGAGGAATAAGAATAGTCATCAATTGCATGAAGATAGATGCAGAGATATAAGGCATAATACCTAATGCAAAAATGGATGCTTTAGAAAAAGCACCACCAACAAATGCATCTAATAAACCTAAAACTCCTGAGCTTGCGCTTTGACTAAGGTTGCTTAATTTGTTGGGATCAATACCTGGTAATACGATGAAAGAACCAAGACGATATATGAAAAGCAATAGAATGGTAAAAGTAATTTTATTACGTAACTCTTCAATGCTCCAAATATTTTTTAAGGTTGTTATGAATTTCTTCACAGAGTTTAATGATTTAGAATTATCAAAAAAATAAAAAGACACAACTATAAAATTGTGTCAAACAAATATCGGGAAATTATTTTACAATTTCAACAGTTCCACCTGCAGCTTCGATTGCAGCTTTCGCTTTTTCGCTAATCGCATTTATTTTGAAAGTATATTTTCCTTTGATTTCACCATTCCCTAATACTTTTACTAAGTCAGTTTGAGCAATCAAACCGTTGATATATAGGTTGGTTAAACTGAATTCTGTAATGCCATATTTTTCAGCATAATGATCAATTTTTCCAACATTAATCACTTTAAATTCAACTCTATTAATGTTTTTAAATCCACGTTTTGGTATACGACGTTGAATTGGCATCTGACCACCTTCAAAAGCTTTTTTACTTTTGTAACCTGCTCTACTTTGTCCACCTTTGTTACCTTTTGTAGATGTACCACCTTTACCACTTGCTTCACCACGTCCAATTCTTTTTTCTTTGTGTGTAGAACCTTCTGCTGGTTTTAATGTATGTAATTTCATGTTTTTGATTTTTTACTTACGGGGTATCACCCCTCGCTAATTAATAAATATTGTATAAAAAATTTATGCTCCTAATAAGAGCATAAATTAAAATTAAATTTCTTCTACTTTTACTAAATGGTGCACTTTAGTTACCATACCTAAGATTTGAGGTGTAGCTTCTACTTCAACAGATGCATTCATTTTTTTGAGACCAAGCGCAACCATTGTTCTTTTTTGGCGTTCTGATCTATCGATTACACTTTTAACTTGCGTTACTTTTATCTTTTTCATGCTTGAAAATTAAATTATTCTAAAAAATTATCCGTTGAACACTTTTTTCAAAGATACGTTTCTTGTTTTTGCAATAGAAACTGGTTCACGTAAGCTTGCTAAAGCTTTGAATGTAGCTTTTACCACGTTATGCGGATTTGCAGAACCTAAATTTTTTGCTAAAACGTCGGTAATACCAGCAAACTCTAACACTGCACGCATGCTACCTCCAGCGATAACACCAGTACCATGTGCAGCTGGTTTTATTAAAACCTTTGCAGCACCTTCTTTACTTAATTGATCGTGAGGAATTGTACCGTGCATAACAGGAACTTTGATTAAGTTCTTCTTTGCATCTTCGATACCTTTAGTAATAGCTTCTTGTACTTCTTTAGCTTTTCCTAAGCCATGACCTACTACTCCTGCTTCGTTACCAACAACCACTAAAGCTGAGAAACTAAAAGCACGTCCACCTTTTGTTGTTTTTACAACACGATTGATAGCTACAACTTTCTCTTTTAATTCAAGATCGCCGGCCTTCATTTTATTTGTAATTACGTTTGACATTTATTCTATTTGAATGTTGAAATAAATCTATTTTTAAAAATCTAAAAAGTTGTATTAAAAATCTAAACCACCTTCTCTTGCACCTTCAGCAACAGCTTTAACTCTGCCATGATATACATAACCACTACGATCAAATACTACTTTTTTAACGCCTAATTCAATTGCTTTTTTTGCGATTGCTTCACCTACCATTTTACTTTTGTCAACTTTCGGTGCTTTTTGTGCGTTGATGTCTTTTTGTTTAGATGATGAAGCGGCGATTGTTGTACCAGAATTATCATCAATTAATTGAGCATAGATATCTGTATTGCTTCTGAATACGGTTAAACGAGGAATAGCTGAAGTACCACTCACTTTTTTACGGATACGATATCTAATTTTCTGTCTAGCGTTTGATTTATTGTTCATTTTCTTTTATTTAATTTCCTGATGCTGCCAGGAACTATTTAATGATTAATTATTTACCAGCCGACTTACCAGCTTTTCTTCTTAATACTTCACCTACAAACTTAACACCTTTTCCTTTGTATGGTTCTGGTTTACGTAAGCTGCGTATTTTAGCACAAACCTGTCCAATTAATTGTTTGTCTACACTTTCTAAAGTGATGATTGGGTTTTTACCTTTTTCTTGAGCTGTAGAAATGTTGATTTCTTTAGGAATTTCAAACAAAATATTGTGAGAATAACCTAATGCTAAATCTAATATATTTCCAGTGTTTGCTGCTTTATAACCTACCCCTACTAGTTCTAATTCTTTTTTGAAACCTTCTGTAACTCCTTTAACCATGTTGCTGATCAAAGAACGGTACAAACCATGCATAGCACGATGACGAATTTGATCTGTTGGTCTAACAACATTTACAATATTATCTACAATTTCAATTTTAATATCTCTGTCAATAGCTTCAGTCAATTGTCCTTTTGGACCTTTAACAGTAACCACATTATCAGAACCAACACTGATGGTTACACCACCTGTAATTTCAATTGGTTTTTTACCTATACGACTCATAATTATAATTTTTATTTTTTGTGATGCGGTCAGCTATGTATAGTAAGCTTAAGGCAATATTTTTATTAGAATATACTGCAAAGTACTTCTCCACCAACGTTTTGTGCTTTAGCTTCTTTATCAGTCATTACTCCTTTTGAAGTAGAAACGATAGAAATACCTAAACCATTTTTAACACGTTTGAATTCGTCTGGTTTTTTATAAGAACGCAAACCTGGTCTGCTTATTCTTTCTAAACTTTGAATAATCGGAAGTTTAGTATTTGCATCATATTTCAAAGCGATTTTGATAACCCCTTGTTTTGAATCTGATTCAAATTTATATTTTAAGATGTATCCTTTGTCGTATAAGATTTCAGTGATACGCTTTTTTAAATTGCTAGCTGGGATCTCAACGATACGGTGATTAGCCATTTGAGCATTACGAATTCTAGTTAAATAATCTGCTATAGGATCAGTTACCATTGTTATGTATGTTAATTGATTTAATAATGTTGTTCTTGTTTTGGAAAGTTATTAAATGAAAATTCAAATAATAATTACCAACTTGCTTTTCTTACACCTGGAATTTTACCAGCTAATGCCATATCACGGAACATTAAACGGCTCATTCCGAAATGACGCATATATCCTCTTGAACGTCCAGTTAATTGACATCTGTTTTTCAAGCGAACAGGAGAAGCATTTTTAGGTAATAGATCCAATTCAGCATAATTACCTTCTGCTTTTAAAGCTTCTCTTTTAGCTGCAAATTTAGCTACCATTCTAGCTCTTTTTGCTTGTCTGGCTACAATCGATTTTCTTGCCATATTTTAGTTTTCTGATTTTTTTACGTTTTTAAAAGGCATCCCCATTTCTTTAAGCAATTCATATGCTTCTTCATTGGTTTGTGCTGTGGTTACAAAGGTGATATCTAAACCTGTAATTTTATTTACTTTATCAATATCTATTTCAGGGAAGATAATTTGTTCTGTAACACCTAAAGTGTAATTGCCTCTACCATCAAATGCTTTGTCATTGATTCCTTTGAAATCACGTACACGAGGAAGTGATACAGAAACCAAACGATCCAAAAACTCGTACATTTTTACACCACGCAAAGTTACTCTTGCACCAATTGGCATATTCTTACGAAGTTTGAAATTTGAGATATCTTTTTTAGATGTTGTTGCTACAGCTTTCTGACCAGTGATGTTTGTTAATTCATCAACAGCAACATCAATAAGTTTTTTATCTGTTACAGCTCCATTAACACCACGATTTAAACAAATCTTAGTGATTTTTGGTGCTTGCATTACAGTTTTATAACTGAATTTTTTCATTAAAGCAGGTATAACTTCTTTTTTATACTTGTCTGCTAATCTTGGAACATTATTAATTGTACTCATTATTTGATTACCTCCCCTGATTTTTTAGCGGTTCTAACTAATTTACCATTTACTCTAGTTCTAGTAACTTTTGATGGCCCTTTTGATTTTGCATCCCATAACATTACATTGCTGATCGCAATAGGAGCTTCAATTTTAACGATTCCACCTTTTGTATTTTGTGCAGATGGTTTAGTATGTTTGGTTACGATGTTAACACCTTCAACTAACACACGAGCTTTGTCAACAATAACTTCCAACACTTTACGAGGCTTGCTCAAATCTTTATCGTCACCAGTAATTACTACTACTGAGTCTCCTTTTTTAATGTTGAATTTTGGTTTAAATCTTGTACTCATTTTTATTCGCTTTTAGCTTATTGCTTAATAATGATTCTGTTGTTATTATAATACTTCAGGAGCAAGTGAAATAATTTTCATGTATCCTTTATCTCTTAATTCACGAGCCACTGGCCCAAAAATACGAGTTCCTCTTGGTTCATCTGAATTATTCAACAATACAACCGCATTGTCGTCGAATCTGATATATGATCCATCTTTACGACGCAATTTGTTTACAGTACGAACGATAACCGCTTTACTTACTGTACCTTTTTTAACACCACCTGCTGGCATTGCATCTTTAACAGTAACAACAATTTTATCTCCAATTTTTGCATAATCTTGACCACTATTTCCCAATACACGAATACAAAGTACTTCTTTCGCACCGCTGTTGTCTGCTACATTTAATCTACTCTCTTGCTGTATCATTTTTTTTTCTTTTAAGGTTGATAAAATCAACAACTATTTTATGAATTTTGAATAAAATTATTATTCTAAAAATTACTTTACTTTTTCAACTACTTCTACTAATCTCCAACGTTTTGTTTTGCTTAATGGACGACTCTCCATAATCTTTACGATATCGCCAATGCTGCATTCATTTTTTTCATCGTGTGCATGAAAACTGGTTGTCTTTTTAAGGAACTTACCATAAAGTGGATGCTTAATTTTACGCTCTACTTTTACAGTAATGGTTTTGTCCATTTTGTTACTGGATACAATACCTACCCTTGTCTTTCTTAAGTTTCTAACTATTGTTGTTGATTCCATCTTTATTTATTTTATCGGATTATGCTCCAATTTGAATTTTTCTTAATTGTGTTTTCATGCGTGCAATCTCTCTTCTTAAAGAACGAATAGATTGAGGATTCTCTAGTGGAGAAACCGCATGTGTGAACAAAAGCTTTTTCATGCGAATCTCATCTTCATTAATCTTTGCTTTTAAATCAGCCTCACTTAAGCCTTTTAATGAATTTACAAAATCGATTTTTTTTAACATCTTCTAATATTTGAAAGTGAACTATTATTATAATTTATTAAACCCCTTGATAATCGTGACTGATTACAAATTTGGTAAGAATTGGTAACTTTTGAGCTGCCAAATGGAACGCTTCTTTTGCTACCTGAGCTGGAACACCATCTGCTTCAAACAAAATTCTTCCTGGTTGTACGATTGCTGCCCAACCTTCTGGATTACCTTTACCTTTACCCATCCTTACTTCCGCTGGTTTAGCAGTAATTGGTTTATCAGGGAAAACTCTGATCCAAACGTTTCCTTCTCTTTTCATATGACGCGTCATTGCCTGACGAGCACTTTCAATTTGGCGATTTGTTAACCATACACTATCAAGCGCTTTTAATCCGAAGGTTCCAAAAGCAAGCGTTGCGCCTCTTTTAGTATCACCTTTCATTCTTCCTTTCTGTGTTTTCCTGTGTTTGGTTCTTTTTGGTTGTAACATCTTATTCTAATTTACTAATGTTATTAATTTTTTTTGTGTTGTTTTCTAAAACACATATTATCTTCTTCCTCCTGTGCTACCTGAATTACGTCTGTCTCCACCACCTCTTTCTCCACCTCTACCGCCACCTCTTCTATCATCACCACCTCTTCTATCGTTTCTATCAAAACCACCTGATGATCTTTCTGGTCCTTCGTTTTTAGCGCCAGCTATTACATTTGGATTTAAATCTCTTTTTCCTAAAACCTCTCCTTTACAAATCCAAACTTTAATTCCTATTTTACCGTAAACTGTTAATGCGAATAAACTAGCATAATCAATATCCATACGTAATGTATGTAATGGCGTACGTCCTTGTTTGATTTCTTCACTACGAGCGATCTCAGCACCACCCAAACGACCACCAACTTTTACTTTGATTCCTTCAGCACCCATTCTTAATGCAGAAGCGATGGCCATTTTGATTGCACGCTTGTAGTTGATCCGATTTTCGATCTGACGAGCGATAGTATCTCCAACGATTTGTGCATCTAGTTCTGGACGACGAATCTCTAAAATATTGATTTGTACATCATCCTTAGCAACCAATTTCTTAAGTTCTTCTTTAATTCTATCTACTTCTCCACCACCTTTACCAATGATGATACCTGGTTTTGATGTGTGAATGGTTACGATTAATTTGTTTAATGTACGCTCAATTACAATTTTAGCAATTCCGCCTTTGCTGATACGTGCATTCAGATAGTTTCTGATTCTATCATCCTCAATTAATTTGCCAGCATAATCTTTTTTACTTGCATACCAATTGCTATCCCAACCACGGATGATTCCTAATCTAGCTCCTATCGGATTTGTTTTCTGACCCATATTCGGTTTTTAAATATTAGTTTGTGTTTGTCTTTTTAATTTTATTTTAAACAGCTTCTACAACTTCCACGTTTTCAACTGCTTTTGAAGCTTTTTTTGAAGTAGCTGTTGAAGCATCAACAATTACTGTTACGTGATTGCTACGTTTGCGAACTCTGTAACCACGACCTTGTGGAGCTGGACGCATACGCTTAATCACTCTTGCACCATCAACAAAAATTGTTTTTACGATTAATGTTGATTCATCAGCACCTTCGTTTTTTTGCTTCCAATTGCTTATTGCAGAAAGAACCAATTTGCGTAAAGGCACAGCAGGATGTTTTGGATTGTGCTCCAATACTGCCAATGCTTTTTCTACTTTCATTCCACGAATAAGATCTACTAACAAACGCATTTTACGAGGCGATGTTGGGTAGTTGTTTAATTTTGCAATTGCTTCCATTTTTACTATTTTTTTAGTTTAGGTTACCTAAACAATTTTTTATCCTTTTTTACTTGAGTGACCTCTGAAATTTCTAGTTGGTGAAAACTCTCCTAATTTGTGTCCAACCATGAATTCTGTTACATAAACTGGAACGAATTTGTTTCCATTATGTACTGCAAATGTTTGTCCTACGAAATCAGGTGTAATTGTACTTCTTCTACTCCAAGTTTTAATTACAGATTTTTTTGCTTTTCCTTCGTTGATCGCCATAACTTTCATTTCAAGTTTAGCTTCAATGTAAGGACCTTTTTTTAACGAACGAGCCATGTTTAAATTGGTTTTTGTTTATTCTTCAACCGTAGTTGAATATTTTAACAAGTTTGAAATTATTATTTATTAGGTAATTTTTTACCGTTTCTTCTTTGGATGATCATTTTATCAGATCCTTTTCCTCTTGTTCTGGTAATTTCTCCTTTAGCATATTTACCTTTACGACTACGAGGATGTCCACCTGATGAACGACCTTCACCACCACCCATCGGGTGATCAACTGGGTTCATCGCTACCGCTCTCGTTCTTGGTCTGATACCTTTCCAACGATTACGACCTGCTTTACCCATGCTTTCCAAATTGTGATCGCTATTACTAGTTACACCTACTGTAGCATAGCAATTGATCAATACTTTTCTCAACTCACCACTTGGCATTTTCAATACTGCGTATTTTCCTTCTTTATTGGTTAACTGAGCAGATGTACCTGCACTACGTACTAAAATTCCACCTTGTCCAGGTTGCATTTCAATATTGTGCACGTTAGTACCCAAAGGCATGAATTTCAACATTAATGCATTTCCTAATTCAGGTGCAACATTATCTCCACTCATTACAGTTTGGCCAACTTGCAAACCTTGAGGAGCAAGAATATAACGTTTTTCTCCATCAGCATAAGATAGTAAAGCGATAAAAGCGGTACGATTTGGATCGTATTCAATCGTTTTTACTGTAGCTGGGATTTCTTTTTTACTTCTTTTAAAGTCGATTATACGATACATGGTTTTATTTCCACCACCCATATATCTCATTGAACGACGACCTTGTGCATTTCTACCTGCTGTGCTTTTTTGTTTTTCTACCAAAGACTTTTCAGGAACATTCGTTGTAATTTCAGCATAGGCGTTTCCTATTCTCCATCTGGTTCCTGCTGTAATTGGTTTGTACTTTCTTAATGCCATTTTAATTTCTTTTTTTTGTCAAAACTTTGCGGTGTTGACCACCATTCATGATTAAATATTGATATTATACTGCTGAGTATAAATCTATCGTTTCGCCGGCAACAACAGTTACCATTGCTTTTTTCTTAGCTGGTTTACGTCCTACGATGTATCCTGCTTTTGTGTATTTTGATTTTAATTTAGAAGGAACAACCATTGTATTCACTTCTTCAACCTGTACGCCATAAAATAACTCAACAGCTTTTTTAATTTCTAGCTTGTTCGCTTTTCTATCTACTACAAAAGCATAGCGATTGAATTTTTCTGATTGCTTATTTGCTTTTTCAGATAAAATTGGTTTTATTAAAACGTCAGAAAGTTTCATATTCTTTTATTAATGTTTTGATAATGATTCGTTTGAAAATGTTGAATCTTCAAATTATATTATGCTGTTTCTTCTTCTAATTCAGTAAACAATTTTGCTGCTTTTTCAGTCAACACCAACAAATTTGCATTTAAAATGTCGTAGGTATTCATGTCGCTCAAAACTGATCCATCAACACCAGCTACGTTTCTTAAGCTCTTGTACATTACATCATCATATTCAGGAATAACAAATAATGCTTTATTTTTTCCAATGTTTAATGACTTAATGATACCTGCAAATGATTTTGTTTTTGGTGTATCTAATGTTACATCTTCCATTACAACAATTGCATTTTCTTTTGCTTTATAAGCCAATGCGCTCATTTTAGCCAAATCCTTTACTTTACGATTCAATTTAGTTTCGTAACGATGCGGTTTTGGACCGAAGATAGTACCACCACCTTTATATAATGGGTTACGCAAGTTACCTTTACGTGCACCACCTGTACCTTTTTGTTTGTGTAATTTTTTAGAAGAACCTTTAACTTCCATACGTGTTTTAACTTTATGCGTACCTTGACGTTGAGCGCCTTGGTATTGCTTAACCGCTAAATAAATTACGTGATCGTTTGGTTCGATTCCAAAGATTTCTTCCGGAAGTTCAATTGTTCTACCGGTTTTTTCTCCATTTATGTTTATAATATCTACTTGCATTGCTTGATTATTTAATCGCTGAAAAAATCTGAATTATTTATTATTTCTGAATAAGTACAATTGATCCGTTATGACCAGGAACTGACCCGCTAACTAAGATGTAGTTTTTTTCAGCAAATATTTTAACTACTTTCAAACCTTTCATTTTAACTCTATCACCTCCCATTCTTCCGGCCATACGCATTCCTTTAAATACACGACTCGCATCAGATGAGTTACCAATAGAACCTGGAGCTCTTTGACGATCGTGCTGTCCATGAGATTGTTCTCCAACACCACTAAATCCGTGACGTTTAACAACCCCTTGGAAACCCTTTCCTTTGGTAGTACCCACTACTTCGATTTTATCTCCTTCAGAGAATATATCTACTGTAATTGATTCACCAACGTTTTGGCTCATTTCGCTATCGCGTATTTCTTTTACGAATCTTTTTGGAGCTGTATTAGCTTTTGAGAAATGATTAATTTCTGACTTTGTGGAGTGCTTTTCCTTTTTATCGCCGAACGCGATTTGAAGTGCATTGTAACCGTCTGTCTCAACGGTTTTCTTTTGTGTTACGATGCATGGACCTGCTTCGATAATCGTAACGGCAGTTTGTTTGCCTGTTGAGTCGAAGATGCTGGTCATGCCAACTTTCTTTCCAATAATACTTTTCATTGTATTCTTATTTTATGCCCAGCGGTCTCTCCGTTGAAGTGAGACATAGACGTTCATGTTTTTATTTTTTAAGATCTTACCTAATGCCTTTCCTGTTTTCAGGAAGGTTCATCAAGCTTTTATCTCAACATCCACACCACTTGGTAAATCTAATTTACTCAAAGCATCAACCGTACGGCTTGTACTGGTGTAAATGTCTAACAATCTTTTGTGCGTACACAATTGAAATTGCTCACGCGCTTTTTTATTTACGTGTGGCGAACGCAATACCGTAAATATTTTTTTGTGTGTAGGTAAAGGAATAGGACCTGTAACTACTGCACCTGTACTGCGAACAGTTTTTACGATTTTTTCTGCTGACTTGTCAACTAAGTTGTGATCGTAAGACTGTAATTTTATTCTGATTCGTTGTGACATATAAAAAGAACTTTTAAAAATCCGTTTTTTAATTTGGAGTGCGAAGGTAAGGGTAGTTTTTTTATCAGCAAAGGAATTTTTAAATTATTTTCATTTTTCTTTAAAATATTTTTTGAGCTAGCCTTGAAAGCATAAGGTAAAAAAGTGAAAAATAAAAAATAGATGTAACAATTTTGACTTTTAAATTTTTAATTTTTACTTAAATACACCTCTTAAAAAGCATCAAAACTATTAACTTTGCTCCCATTATGGAAAAAATTATAATCCTTGATTTTGGTTCACAATATACCCAATTGATTGCCCGCGTTGTTAGAGAATTTTCTGTTTTTTGTGAAATTATTCCTTTCAACAAACCGATAAATTTCGAAGAAAACATAAAAGGTGTTATACTTTCTGGCTCTCCTTGTTCTGTTAATGAGGCAAATGCTCCAAATGTTGATATTAAAGCTATTGCAGATAAAGTTCCCGTTCTTGGCGTTTGTTATGGCGCTCAATTAACAGCAAAAACCTTCGGAGGACTTGTTGAGAAAAGCGATAAAAGAGAATATGGTCGTGCTAATTTAGC
>CANFUJ010000025.1 GCA_947450165.1 Chitinophagaceae bacterium | reverse complement strand
TAAACTTAAAAAATACGGCTTCACTGCTAAAATTTATCCATAATTCATCATTGGATATATAGAAAAAGTCAGTGCGAAAATGAAAGGGAGAACGAAGAATGATTATTGACTTTTTCTACACTTTCGTTTTTCTTCTCGCTTTGCTTCGCTGGTTTAAGTTGCTTCTCAGGCTCAAGGAACGAACTTTCATCTTTTACAGGGGTTGATGATTTTCAATCCCTACAACCTTCAAATCCTCTGATGATTGGTGATAACACCAACATCGGCAGACGAAGATCCCCAACCATTTGAACATATTGTTATTTCTCTCCTATGGAGCTCAAACCTCCCAAACCTCCCAAACCTCCCAAACCTCCCAAACCTCTCTTTCCGATTATTATTTAATTATTAATTTTTTGAACAAAGCATATAAATACGTTCTAATGACATTTTTTTGCAAAAATTTTATCTAATTCAAAAGCTTAAGGTTATGATGAAGCGAATTCTGTTTGTAAGTGTGGTTTTGATTTCCATAATGAATATTGCTGTTGCACAACAAGCAAAAATTACAGGAAAGGTGATGAGTAGCAAAACTGGTGAAGTACTTATTGGTGCCACAGTTTCTATTGAAGGAACCAAAAAATCTACACAAACTGATCAAAATGGACTTTATTCTATTTCTGGGTTAAATAAAGGAACTTATAAAGTTATTACTACTTATGTTTCATATACAACTAAAACAATGTCTGTAGAAGTTGCAAAAATAGACGAAGTAGTCTATCAAGATATCGTTATTGATAGAGCTGGTGATATGAGCAGTGTTGTTATCAAAAGCAGTGGCGGTGGCGCAAACAAACCAAAAGAAACGGTAAGTTCATTATTAATTGCACAAAAAAATAGTGCAAGTGTCAGTGATGGAATTTCTGCAGAAACCATCAAAAGAACGCCAGATAGAAACACAGGAGATATTTTAAAAAGAGTAAGTGGTGCAAGTCTACAAGAAGATAAGTTTGCAGTTGTAAGGGGTTTAAATGATCGTTACAACGCCGCATTTTTAAACGGTGCTCCTTTACCTAGTTCTGAGAGTGATCGTAAAGCATTTGCTTTTGATATTTTTCCAGCCAATATGTTGGATAATTTAATCATCTACAAAACAGCTACGCCTGATATGCCTGGAGAATTTGCTGGCGGACAAATTGTTATCAATACAAAAGGAATTCCAACAGAAAACTTTCAATCTTTCACTATTGGAATGGGTGCAAATACGAAAGCTACTTTTCAACCCAGAAAATATTATGATGGTGGCCAATTTGATTTTTTAGGCATTGATAATACCAGAAAATTACCTTCAGATTTGCCTGGTATAACGGAATTTAAGGCGTTAAGCTTAAATGATAGAATTACTTACGCAAAATCTTTTCAGCCGAAAAACTGGGGCATGCTATCAAAAGCTACGCTTCCCAATACAAGTTTGCAATATGTTATTGGCAGAAACATTCAAAGAAAAGAAAAAGATTTTTTAGGGATAATTTTTTCTGTAGTGTATAACAAATCATTTACACACAATGATGGAGAACGTAAAATCTATGCTGGTCCTTTATTGCAATCCTATTTCTATGAAGATTTTTATAATACCCAAACTCTTTGTGGCGCAATAGGAAATATTTCTTTAAAAATAAACAACAACCATAGTATAAGTTTAAAGAATATATACTCAATAAATGCGGATGATAAAGTAATTACAAGAGATGGTCAAGGTGATTTAGAAAATGCAGATAATCGTTATTCTAAATCATTTGCATTGTGGTTTACGAGCAATAAAATTGCATCCTCTCAATTGATTGGAGAACATTATCTCCCAGGGTCAAAAATAAAGTTTAATTGGGTGGCTTCTTATTCAGATATTCAAAGAGATGTACCTGCTTTAAGAAGAATGTTTTATGATAGTATTGCAAACGCAGGACCTTACCAAGCAAAACTGTATGATCCAAACCCTGTAGATAATGATAATACAGCCGGATTAACATTTTACTCGAAAACTAAAGAAAGTTTAAAAAACATAAAAATTGATATTTCAAGAAATGTAAAATTTGGAAAAAACATTCAATCTACATTTAAAATTGGTGCGTACTATCAAACAAGGGATAGATCATTTAGTCCAAGGTTATTGGCATTTTGTAATTTCAACTCATCGCGTTTAAATTATAGTTTATTAAGTTTATCCCCAGATAAGATTTTTGCAAAAAGTAGCATGGGATATTTATCAGCTAACAAAACAGGATTTACATTAAAAGACATCACTGAAACTAGAGATATTTACACAGCAAGTGCCGATTTATTAAGTTATTATGCAATGGCTGATCAACGTTTTGGTAAATCATTTAGATTAATTTATGGCGTTCGTGTAGAAGATTTTACACAAAAATTAAATGCAGAGTACAATGCATTTACCAAAGTTAGAATCAACACCAATAAAGTGGATGTGCTGCCTTCAGTAAATGCTGTTTATTCAATTAACACAAAGCAAAATCTACGTTTTTGTTATTCAAAAACTTTGAATAGACCAGAGTTTAGAGAACTGGCTCCATTTTTATTCCGTGATTACACCATCAAATATTCTGTATTTGGAGATACTGGATTAATAAGAGCTTCAATCGACAATTATGATTTCAGATATGAGTATTTCCCAGGAAAAGCACAAATGATTTCTGCATCTTTATTTTATAAAAAATTCAAAGATCCTATCGAATTAATTGCTGCAGAAACTCAAGACGCAACACTTACGTATAAAAATACACCTTCGGCAACTCTAAAAGGAATAGAATTCGAAATACGTTCTTTGTTAGGAACTTTTGTAAATGCACCAACTTCCTCTATATGGAATAAACTAACGTTTTTTGGGAATTTGAGTATATTAAAATCAAAAGTTAATATCAAAACTACAGATAGCACAAACTTTTACTTCACAAAAGGGAGGGTATTACAAGGGCAATCTCCTTATGTAATCAACGCAGGTTTAACTTATCAAGATGATGAAAAAGACATTACTTCAACCATCTCTGTAAATAGATATGGTCAACGTGTATTTTTAGCAAATAATGGTATAACATCTCAAAGTGGACAATTATTGGAAGCAAATCTTTTTGAAAATGGACGTACTGTGTTGGATTTTCAAATTACAAAAGCATTTCCTAAAAAGAGTTTAGAATTAAAATTAAATGTGAAAGATATTTTAGCACAACAATTGTTCTTCTTTGAAGATAACAATGACAATGCGAAATATGATAAAGATGCAGATGTACTTAGATCAACATTGAATTACGGAAGAACAATCAATTTTTCTTTGACGTATAAATTTAAATAATAGAAGTTTTTAAAATCATTACTTCAAATAAAATAATTAAGCCGGCCCACTGATTAAAACAGTGGGCTAATTTTTACTTGTATTTTTTTGAAATAGCAATAAATACTGTCTCGATAACATCAGCTAATGATAACATCACGATTGTAAATAAAAATTCAAAATTAAAAATTCGAAAAGGAGAATCAGCAATTTTTACTTTTTACTTTTACATTTTTACTTAAACATTCATAATGCTTAAAAATATTCTATTTGATTTAGGTGCGGTACTAATTGATATTGATTTCGAAAAAGTATGTAAGTCTTTTGAAAATATAGGCATAAAGGATTTTGAAAAACAATACTCACAATTATCGGCTTCCTCATTATTTGAAGATTTAGAAAAAGGAATAATTTCAGATGTATTTTTTTATGAAGCCATGCAAAAACAACTTCACTCTACACTTCCATTTGAAGAAATAAAAAATGCTTGGAATTCAATACTGCTCGACTTTAGAATAGATACCATGCTGTATTTAAGTGAGTTGAAATCAAATTATAATTTATTTCTGCTTAGCAATACCAACGCCATTCATTTAATCGAAATTAATCTTTTAGCCCAGCAACAACTTCATGTAGAAGAACTGGATGTATATTTTACAAAAGCCTACTATTCTTTTAAAATGGGCATGCGCAAACCCAATGCAGATATTTTTGAATTTGTATTAAAAGACGCTAATATTAAAGCAGAGGAAACGTTATTTATTGACGATTCTAAACCAAATATCATTACAGCGCAGCATTTGGGATTTAATACCCATTTATTATTGCCTCATGAAAGGGTAGAAAAACTATCTCTTATTTAAAATTTTTAAGCAGTGCTGCTTCGTCAAATCCAACTAGAATTTTATTTTTAAATTCAATTACAGGTCTTTTTATTGCGCTATTGTTTTCAAGCATAATGTCAATGGCTATTGACTCATTAATTTCTACATCAACAAAATTGGGTTGAATTTTTTTCCAAGTCGTTCCTTTTTTATTCAGCAACATTTCCCAACCTACAAGTTTACACCATTTTTTTAATGTACTTTTTTCTATACCTGTTTTTTTGTAATTATGAAAACTATATGCAACATGATGCTCATCAAACCAATTGATGGTTTTTTTTATGGTATCGCAATTTGGAATTCCATAAATAATTACTTCAGACATATTTATTCATTAATCGTTAAAAGCTAAGTTGGTGTTGGTATTCAAATGATATCAATAATCCGGAAGCTTTGGTTTGTTTTTCATGATGCCATCAATCTTTTCCATAATCTCCGGACTTAACATAGGCACAACTTCTAATGATTTGAGGTTTTCTAAAAGTTGTTGCTTTTTGGTTGCACCCAAAATTGCTGTGCTTACATTTGGATTTTTAATACACCAAGCTATACTTAACGAAGCTGTAGACACGCCTAATTTATTTGCCAATTCCGAAATCTTTTTTACTTTTTTCATGTTGTCGTCAAGCATCCAACGGTCTTTTAACCAATCGAAACCTTCTAAAGCAAAGCGACTTGTTTTTGGAATACCATCATTATATTTTCCACTTAATAAACCCGAAGCAAGTGGACTCCAAATAGTTGTACCTAACCCAACCGTTCTATACACATCTAAATATTCTTTTTCTATTTTTTCGCGCTCAAACATGTTGTATTGTGGCTGTTCGGTTATTGGTCCTATCAATTTAAATTCAGCAGCCACGCGATGTGCTTCCATGATTTCAACGCCACTCCATTCGCTGGTTCCCCAATACAAAATTTTTCCTTGCTGAATAAGTGTATTCATCGCAAAAACCGTTTCCGAAATAGGCACTTGTTTATCAGGCCTATGGCATAAATAAATATCCAGATAATCTACTTGAAGTCTTACCAGCGCTTCATTGCATGCTTCTATTACATGTTTGCGATTCAAGCCCGTTTGGTTGGGTTTGTTTTCTTTTCCCCTCCACCCCCAAAATACTTTAGAAGAAACTAGGAATGAAGAGCGATCCCATTTTTTCTTTTTGATAACCCTGCCCATCATTTTTTCACTTTCGCCAAGCGAATATATTTCTGCGTTATCGAAAAAATTGATGCCATTGTCAAACGCAATGCCCATCAATTCATCAGCTACTTTATCATTGATTTGTTTGCTGAAACTAACCCAGCTTCCAAATGATAAAACGCCAACTTGCAATCCTGATTTTCCTAAACGACGATATTCCATAATGATTAAAGTTTTAAATGCTAATGTATTGCAATTAGCTATAAATAGTGCTGTTTTAAAATAATAGCCTAAGGTTTAAACCGTGGGTGAGAGATTTATTTAATAACACCCGTAAAAATTAACGCCAACAAAATCAATCCTACAACAATGCGATAGTATCCCCAAATTTTGAAACCATGTTTTTGTAAAAATCCAATAAAGAATTTGATGGCAACTAAAGCCACAACAAAAGCCACCACATTTCCAATAGCAAGTTGTTTCATTTGATCAGAGCTAATGCCCCCATTTTCATCCATGAATTTATACAATTTATACCCAGTTGCAGCCAGCATAGTAGGCACAGCTAAGAAAAACGAAAATTCCGCAGCGGCAGATCTTGTAAGCTTTAAACTCATACCGCCAATAATGGTGGAAGCACTTCTACTTAATCCAGGAAACAATATAGCAAGGCATTGAAACAATCCAATTTTGAAGGCAGTTATAAAATCAATTTTTTCTTCGCTGTCGATGGTATGTGTTTTAAATAAATTTTCAATAAACAAAAACAATATACCACCTGCAATCATGATTGCGGCAATGATAATTGGCTTTTCTAGAATCAAATCAATTTTGTCACTGAATAGTTTCCCAAAAATCAATGCAGGAATTACGGCTATCATAAGCTTTGCATAAAACTGCCAATTTTTAAAAGCCAGAAATTTTTTATAGTACAAAACGACTACTGATAATATGGCACCAAGTTGAATGGCAATAGTAAACAGTTTTGAAAATTTGTCTTCATTAGAAATTCCCAACAAGTTTTCGGTAATGCGCATGTGGGCAGTAGAAGATATGGGAAGAAATTCAGTAAGTCCTTCAACAATGCCAATTACAATAGATTGAATGGTATTCACGGTAAATAATTTTAAAAAAAATGCGAAGCTAAAACTTCGCAAATATTTTATAGAAGATTAAATAGATTTTGGTTTCTTCATAATGGCAATTACTTCAATGATAAATCCTAAAACAATTAAGATTGGTGCAACGGTGATTCTGGTTGTACTATAAACCTCTTTCGGGTCAAATACTTTCGGGTCGCTACTTTTACCGCCTGCCATTAAAAAAAATCCCAAACCAAGTACCAATAATCCAGCAAGCATAAGCATATAATTTTCTTTACCAAATAAAGATTGGTTGGAGTTATTGTTTTTTGGAACCGAGGTTTCTGTTATATTATTTGTAGCCATATTTTTCTTTTTGTGATTGCAAGATAACAAAAATTGTTTTCTACTTAATAAAGGTCATCTAATTTCATTTTCAAATATTTTATAACTGAGCGATATGTACTCGCTAAAGAAATTAAAATTCCTAAAATGATGATGATTAAAAATAGGTAAGCAAGTCCACTGTTATCGTGTAATAATTTAAAATCAGGTAAAAAACTTTCAATAAGTAGTACAGACGCCCAAACTGCAATAATGGCAATGAAAGAAGCAATCAAGCCATTTATCACAGCGCGTTGATTTATGGGTTTGGCAATAAAACCTCTGGTGGCGCCCACCATTTGCATGGTCTTTATTAAAAATCGATTGCTATACATCGCCAATCGAATGGTATTGTCAATTGAAAAAACAACTAGAATGGTTAAAATAATAGCGGCAAATAAGAAAATGAACCCACCCGTTTTTACATAGTTGCTCACCTTGGCAACAGTTTCAGTTGGGAATTGAAATTCGGATATTACGCCAGGATAGGCAGCTTGTAATTGATTGGATAAAATATTCAAACTATCTTCCTCAACATAATTTGCTTTCACATAAAAATCCACACTTTCGGGCAGAGGATTGTTTTTTAAAAACATTTTCCATGTAGTATCATTTTCTGTATTCCATCTTTCAATGGCTTTTTCTTTGGTAACATACTCCACTTTGTTGGTGTAGGGTAGCGTTTCAATATACTTAACCAAACTATCGATTCTTTTTTTAGAGGCATCTCTGTTCAAATAAGTATGAACTTGGATATTTTCTTTAAAATAATCTCCAGTTTTACGTAAGTTCAGAAAAAACCAACCTACAATTCCAAACAGAAATAATACCAATGCCATACCAATAATTGCATATCCATAAGAAGGTTTTCCTTTTTTACTAGATGATTTTCCAAATTGTGCCATATGTTTTCTTCAAAGTTTAATGAATAGACCCTTACAAAAATAAAGGTTTTTACCTGCTTTGTTATATTTTTGTGCACTTCAAAAACTGAAACTTTGTTAAAAAATTGATTTCGTTTTGGGTAAAAGTAATTTTGATGCAAAATTTTTGAATCAAATGCACTGAATCAAACCGTTAAAAAAGTTTCAGCACGATAACGATTTCCCAAGTTTAAAATAATTAAGACATAAAAGATGGAATATAATTTTATCGAGATAGAGAAAAAATGGCAAAACAACTGGAAAGTATCTAAAGCTTATCAAGTGTCTAATGATTCTTCAAAGCCGCCATTTTATGTGTTGGATATGTTTCCTTATCCAAGTGGTGCGGGGTTACATGTTGGTCATCCATTGGGGTATATTGCAAGCGATATTTATAGCAGATATAAGCGTCTAAAAGGTTTCAACGTTTTGCATCCAATGGGCTTTGATAGTTTTGGTTTGCCTGCCGAGCAGTATGCCATTGAAACTGGGCAACATCCTGCCACAACAACCCAAAAAAATATTGCCACCTTCAAAGATCAACTCGATAAAATTGGATTTTGTTACGATTGGAGCAGAGAAATTCGGACTAGCGAACCAGATTATTATCGTTGGACACAATGGATATTTTTACAATTGTTTAAAAGTTGGTTTAATCCACAATCTAATAAAGCAGAATCCATCCAAACTTTGATTCAACAATTTGAAACAACAGGATCTGAAAATTTTTCAGCTGAAGCATGGAATTCTTTTTCAAAAAACAAACAACAGGATATTTTAATGCAACATCGCTTGGCATTTTCTGCTTTTGGCGAAGTGAATTGGTGTGAAGCTTTAGGTACAGTATTGGCAAATGATGAGGTGGTAAATGGGGTTAGCGAACGTGGTGGACATCCCGTTATTAAAAAGAAAATGCTTCAATGGTATTTGCGTATTACAGATTATGCAGATAGATTGTTAGAAGGCTTAAATACAGTTGATTTTAGCGATTCAATGAAAGAAATGCAACGCAATTGGATTGGTAAAAGTGAAGGTTGTGAAATGGATTTTGAAGTGGCAAATCAAACAGTAAATAATGATGCATTTAAAATAAAAGTATACACTACAAGGCCAGATACTATTTTTGGCGTAGACTTTTTGGTGTTGGCGCCAGAGCACGATTTGGTTAATCAAATTACAACTGAAGCACAACGTGGAAGCATAAACGAATACCTGACTTATGTAAAAAGCAGAAGTGATAGAGAACGTATGGCAGAAGTAAAACAAATTACAGGATGTTTTACCGGAGCTTTTGCTACAAATCCTTTTAATGGAAAACAAATCCCCATTTGGATTGCAGAATATGTATTGGCTGGATATGGCACAGGTGCAATTATGGCGGTACCTTGCGGCGATCAACGCGATTTTCTTTTTGCACAACATTTTGAAATTCCAATCACGAATATCATTGGCAGTCATTTTGATGGAACGCAGGCCAATCCTACAAAAGAGGCTACTTTACAAGCATCTGATTTTTTAAATGGCTTGTTGATGAAAGATGCCATTAAAGTGGCTATTGAAAAAATAGAATCATTAGGCATTGGAAAAAGAAAAGTAAATTTTAAAATGCGCGATGCTGGTTTCAGCAGACAACGCTATTGGGGCGAACCATTTCCAATTCGTTGGGAAGATGGAATGGCCATTGCCAGTGAAGAAACGCAATTGCCATTGGAATTGCCGCACGTAGAAAAATATGGTCCTGGTCCAGAAGGAGAGGGTCCACTAGCCAATATCGAATCTTGGAAAAATGAAAAATTAGAAACCTCTACAATGCCCGGTTATGCTGGTTCTTCGTGGTATTTTCTACGATACATGGATCCCAAAAATTCAAACACATTCTGCGATAAAAAAGTAAGTGATTATTGGGGACAAGTCAACGTTTACATCGGGGGAACAGAACATGCGGTTGGTCATTTATTGTATAGCCGTATGTGGACAAAAGTATTGTTTGATTTGGGATTTATTGGCTTCGACGAACCATTCAAACGCTTGGTCAATCAAGGCATGATTCAAGGTAGCAGCCGATTTGTATATCGCATAAAAGGAACCAATGAGTTTGTATCTTTTGGATTAAAAGACAATTACGAAACAGATGAGTTGCATGTAGATGTAAATTTTGTGGATGGCATCGAATTAGATACAGATGCATTTTCCAATTGGAAACCTGATTATGCAAATGCTCGTTTTATTTTAGAAGAGGGTAAATATTTGTGCGGTGTTGAAGTAGAAAAAATGTCGAAATCAAAATTCAATACCGTAAACCCAGATGATTTGGTGTTGAAATATGGCGCAGATACATTTAGAATGTACGAAATGTTTTTAGGTCCGATAGAACAAAGCAAACCTTGGGATACAAAAGGCATTGAAGGGGTTCATCGTTTTCTTAGAAAGCTTTGGCGCTTGTTTAATGATGATCTAAAAGGGAAAGTTTGGAACGAAGAAAATGCAACAGATGCTGAATTGAAAATCTTACACCGAACCATCAAAAAAATCGAATCAGACACAGAGAACTTTTCATACAACACAGCAGTAAGTGCTTTTATGGTTTGTGTAAATGAATTGAGCGATTTGAAATGTCATAAAAAAACAATTCTCGAAAATCTATTGATATTATTGATGCCTTATGCGCCGCATATATCAGAAGAATTGTGGCATCAACTTGGGCATACAACAAGCATTTTAGATGCATCGTATCCAATATTTGACGCAAGTTATTTGGTTGAATCTAGCAAGTCTTATCCGATTTCTATAAATGGAAAATTAAGAACCAACATTGAAATTTTACTTGCTGCAGAACAATCGGAAGTAGAACAAATTGTATTGAGTAATGAAATCGTTCAAAAATGGCTTGAAGGAAACGCGCCTAAAAAGATAATTTTTGTAAAAGGTAAAATGGTGAATGTTGTTATTTAATACACGTTTATAATTTGTTGTTTGTGGTTTGTGGTTTGTGGTTCGAAGTGTTTTCCAATTGTAAACCTTGATTTGTAACGAGATTTTTTTTGTTTGTAGATAAATCCTTTTACTTTATCATCTAGAATTATCTGAGTCAAACACACTAGGAGGTGCTTAATACTTGATATTGGATTATACATAGCAGTATGTTCCAACAACAAACAAACTAAATTTTAGATGCTGGATAATGGATACTAAAAAGAAGTAGATTCCAACAACAAACAACAAACAACAAACCACAAACAATAAACCACAAACCACAAACAATAATCGTCTACTTCAAAATCTCCCTACTTATCACCAACTTCTGTATTTCACTTGTGCCTTCGCCAATGGTGCATAGTTTACTATCCCTATAAAACTTCTCTACTGGAAAATCTTTGGTATAACCATATCCACCAAAAATTTGTACTGCATCAGTACTGATTTCTACCGCAATTTCACTGGCATAATATTTAGCCATTGCCGACTCTTTAGTCATTGGCAAACCTTTTATTTTTAAATCGCAAGCTTGTTGAATAAGCAATTCCGCACATTCAATTTTAGTTGCCATATCAGCCAACTTAAAAGAAATGGCCTGAAAGTTTGAAATCGGCTGATCGAATTGATGACGCTCTTTAGAATATTGAAGTGCCGCTTCATAAGCACCTCTTGCGATACCCAAACTTAATGCCGCAATTGAAATACGTCCACCATCTAATACTTTCATCGCTTGCTTAAATCCATCTCCCACTTCGCCCAAACGCTGTTCATCAGAAATAACACATTGATCAAAAATCATTTCGCATGTTTCGCTCGCACGCATACCCAATTTATTTTCTTTTTTACCAGCACTAAAACCTGGTGTATTACGGTCAACAATAAACGCAGTTGAATTGTTTTTTGCTCTTGGTTCACCCGTTCTGCAAATTACTACTGCTACATCACCCGATTTGCCATGTGTAATCCAACTTTTCGTACCATTGATGATCCAATTATTGCCATCTTTTACAGCCGTTGTTTTCATATTGCCCGCATCGCTTCCTGTATTCGGCTCTGTTAATCCCCAAGCGCCAATATGTTCGGCAGTTGCCAATTTGGGAAGGTATTTTTGTTTTTGCGCCTCGTTTCCAAATGTCATGATATGACCAGTACACAAAGAATTGTGCGCAGCAAGCGACAACCCAATTGAACCGCAAACTTTTGCAATTTCTTGAATGATAACATTGTATTCGTAATAACTTAACCCCGTTCCACCATAAGCCTCTGGTACCAATACACCCATCATGCCCAATTCGCCTAATGCTTTAAAAATATGTACAGGAAATTCTTGAGATTCATCCCATTCCATCAAATTCTGACGGATATGCTGGTTGGCGAAATCCCTTGCTGTTTGTGCTACCTGTGCGGTAATTTCTGATTGTTGAAAATGCATTTTTTTGGTTTTTATTTGATGCAATTTAGGGATTATAAAATACAAACAAGCGTTAGTATTTATTGTTTTATGGTTAAGTACATCACAAACCGATTGTACGATTTTTCATCAATTTGTACTATTTTTTGAATGTCTTCTAATCGATTAAAGTTTCCATGTTGATTTCGATAGTTGATGATTGCATTGGCTGATTTATATCCAATGTATGGATGTGTTTTTAAAGCATCAAATGTGGCTAAATTAATGTTGATTTTTTTTATTTCATCGCCTAAAACCAATCTATTTTTACTTTTTTGCAACACAGAATCTTGCAAACCCCAAACTTCCAATAATTGCGACATATCTAAAAATCCACCCAATTTCTCTCGATATAAAATTATTCTTTTGGCTAATGTTGGTCCAATTCCGGGCAATGATTCCCATGTGGAGGAATCTGCTTTATTAATGTCTATTAAAGTAACTGTTCGCTCATTTTTTTTTGGAAATTCCTTTTCATATTTTGATTGGGGTTCTGGAATTTGAACAAACGGAATTAATTTATTTGCCAACGATTCTGGTATTCCCCAAATCTTTTTTATGTCTTCTGGTTTTCTAAATTGCCCACCTTTTGAAACGTATTTCTGTATTGATTTTGCCGTTTTTTCTGATACACCCAATTTCATCCATTCTTTCTCCGTTATTACATTCGGATTAAAATGAAACAAATCCGTTTTTGTTTCGCTTTGTCCTTGCTTTGTTTCTACCTGATGTTGATTTACCTCTGACCATTGTGTATGCTCGCCAAAACTATTAACGCTGTCTTTTTGAATTTCTTCAAGTGTTTTTAATTCAGATATTAAATTAACATCAGTTTCTTCTTTATCAGGAAATAATCGCTCATAAACAAATGGCGTAAATATCAATAACAAATTGATAAATACAATGACTATAATGCCATTCTTTTCTTTTTTGCTAAAACTTAATAATTGATGTTGTTCTTTTTTTTGCATGAAATAAAACTACTTGTCATGCGAAAAAAAATAAGGAGAAAAAAACGGATTTATTTTGTTTTTATCACCAATCCATCGTGTGCCAATTGTATCCCTTTTGGTAGTTCTTTTTTTACAGCTTCGTGTTTTCCAAGCTGATGGCTGATGTGTGTAAAATATGCGTTTGGGATTTTTAATTCATTTACTTTTTCAATGGCTTCGCTTAATGTAAAATGGGAGATGTGTTTTTCTTTTCTTAATGCATTTAATACCAAAATATCACTGCCCATTATTTTTTGCATTTCGCTTACGTCAATGCGGTTTGCATCTGTGATGTATGTAAAATTTCCAAAACGAAAACCAAGCACAGGCATCTTTAAATGCCATACATAAATGGGTATTACAGGAATGTCGCCAACAACAAAGGGCGCATTATCAATGGTATGCAAGTTAATTTCTGGAACGCCAGGATATTTGTTTACTTCAAAAATATAACTGAACTCTTTTTTTAAAGCAAGCTGTGTTAAATCATTTGCATACACGTCCAAAGGTTGCTGACGAAAATAATTAAACGCTTTGATGTCGTCCAATCCAGCCACATGATCTTTATGCGGATGTGTAAATAAAACTGCATCCAATTTTTTTACTTTTGCATTAAGCATTTGCGAACGAAAATCAGGCGTGGTGTCTATTACAATGGTAGTGGTATCGCTTTCCACCAAAATGCTACTTCTAAATCTTTGGTCTTTTTCGTCTATAGATTCACATACTTCACAATCACAAGCAATCATGGGAACACCACCGCTGGTTCCGGTTCCTAAAAAAGTTATGGTTAATGGAGGACAAAACATGCTTAAGAGGTTCAAGAAGTTTAAGAGGTTCAAGACGTTAGAAACAATTTCCAATTATTTACAACTTCTTCTTAAAAATCCTTTTAGTATTTGGGTTAAAAAATTATTCATGTTTCATAAGTTAAAACACTATGCTACTGGAATTGATTTCGTTCCATTTTGGACATTCAACAACAAACAATAAACAACAAACAATAAACAATAAACAACAAACGTTTGGGCTTTACGACGCCATCTTATGCACTTGAACCGGGATTAATTCTAAAAATAATTTCTGACTTTCGTGGGTTAAATCATCAATATTGATATTGAGTAAGGGAAGTAAATCGATTAAGGTATTGATGCGACCTTCGATGGCTAAAAATTTATTTAGTACAACTACTTTCTTCGCTTGAAGAATGCAATATCCACTTTGAAAAGTTCCTTTTTCAAAACGAACGATATAGCCACTTTCTTCAATGATTCTTTCTATTTTATCTAACGTGTTTTGTGTAAACTTCATAGTGATTTTACTAATATAGATGCAACTTCCTAATTTTAAATTTTATAATGAAATCTACTTTTCAACAAACGTTGATAACTAATTGTTGGTTTTTGAAGTCATGCGTATAATTGGCACAATCATTTCCTCCAAACTAATTCCTCCATGCTGAAAAGTGTTGCGATAATAGTTTACAAAATGGTTGTAATTGTTGGGATAACATAGAAATAAGTCGCCTTTTGCAAAAATATAGGATGAGTTTATGGTTGGAACAGGAAGCCCTGCTAGTTTAGGATCTCTAAATGCCAATACATCTTTTGCTTCGTAATCCAGGTTTCTGCCATGCTTGTATCGAAGATTTGCCGTAGTTTGTTTGTCGCCAATTACCCTTACCGGATTTTTTACACGCGTACTTCCATGATCTGTGGCCACAATGAGATTGATGTTTTTCTCTGAAATTTTCTTCAATGCCTGATGCAGCGGACTGTGCTCAAACCAACTTGCCGTTAAACTTCTATAACTGGTTTCATCGCCAGCAAGCTCTTTCAACACTTCCATTTCTGTTCGCGCATGACTAAGCATATCCACAAAATTGTAGACGATAACATTCAAATCATTTTGCATCAAATTGTGCATATTGTCTACCAATTTTTGCCCATCATGGTGATTGGTAACTTTTGTGTACGAGAATTTAATATCGCCTTTCCCCAACTTTTTTAATTGCGCTTCAAGAAATTCTGATTCGTGTAAATTTTTTCCACCTTCTTCATCATCGTTTTTCCATTGGTCATGAAATTTCTTTTCGATATCAATGGGCAACATCCCCGCAAATATGGCATTTCGCGCATATTGAGTAGCTGTTGGCAAAATCGAATAAAAGGTTTCATCTTCCAGTATCCTAAAACTTTCCGCAAAAATCGGCTGTATGGTTTTCCATTGGTCGTAACGTAAATTATCTATCAAAATAAAAAACAATGGTGTTCCTTTTTCAAGATGGGGGAGCACTTTAAATTGCATCAAATTATGACTCATTATGGGCGATTGATTGCTTTTAGGATCAATCCAACTGGCATAATTTTTAGAAATGAATTTAAAAAATTCGAGGTTCGCTTCTTGTTTTTGTGAAGCAAATATTTCCTGCATTTCCGGACTATCACTTTTTTGAATTTCCAATTCCCAATAAACCAGTTTTTTATAAATCTCCATCCATTCTTGATAATCAGGATTGTTGTTTAATGCCATAAACAAACTGCTAAACTCTTGTTGATACGCCGAAGTAGTTTTTTCTGCTACCAATCGTTTGTTGTCTATCAATTTTTTTAAACTCAACAAAACCTGATTGGGATTCACTGGCTTTATCAAATAGTCACTGATTTGACTACCAATTGCATCATCCATAATATTTTCTGCTTCGTTTTTTGTAATCAACACCACAGGCAAATTGCTGTTTACTTCTTTTATCTTTTGCAAAGTTTGCAAACCTGTAATGCCGGGCATGGTTTCATCCAACAGCACAACATCTACAATGTTTTCTTTGATATAATCAATCGCATCAAAACCATTGGCTTTCGTTTCAACCTGATAGCCCTTGTTTTCTAAAAAAATAATTTGTGAGTTTAGAAGTTCTATCTCATCATCAACCCAAAGAATTTTTGCTATACTCATGATTTGATATTTTTATGTTAGAAATTATGATTTGAATATTTTTGAAGTAATTCTTGCTTTTCTACAATCTACACAATTTTATTTTTTTACGGCATTGCATTGTAGATTTGTTTAAAATTAAAAACTTATTTAACAGATTCTTCCAATTTAAACATACAAATGCGTTTACATAAAATCATTAACGATCCTGTATATGGTTTCATCACCATTGATGATGAACTGATTATTCAAATCATTGCTCATCCTTATTTTCAGCGCCTTCGTAGAATCAATCAAATGGCCCTAGCTCATTTGGTTTATCCTGGAGCCATGCATACCCGTTTGCATCATGCTTTGGGCGCATATCATTTGATGCGTTCCGCCATCCAAGTTCTTTTGGATAAAGGCGTAGAAATTAGTTTGGAAGAACAACAAGCTGCAAAAATTGCCATATTATTACACGATGTTGGGCATGGTCCCTATTCTCATGCCCTAGAACATGTACTTGCCGAACACCTTCATCACGAAGAACTTTCTTTAATGATGATGAAAGATTTGAATGTCCATTTCAATGGCAAACTACAAATGGCCTTGGATATTTTTACCAATGTGTACCCCAAAAAATTTCTACATCAATTGATCAGCGGACAACTAGATGTGGATAGAATGGATTACTTAACCCGAGATAGTTTTTTTACGGGTGTAAACGAAGGTGTAATTGCTTATGATAGAATAATTAAAATGCTCACCGTAAAAGATGGCGAGTTGATGGTGGAAGAGAAAGGTGTTTATTCCATCGAAAAATTTTTGGTAGCCCGCAGATTGATGTATTGGCAAGTTTACCTACATAAAACGGTGGTAAGTGCCGAACAAATGCTGCAACACATTATCAAAAGAGCCAAACATATACATGCAAATTGTGCCGAACCTTTAAATAGTTTCATTAATCAACCCATTGGAGAAGTGTCATTAGCACAATTTTGTAGCATAGACGACTTTGATGTAATGATGGCCATTAAAACTTGGAGTGCCCACCCCGATAAAGTACTTTCCATTTTATGCAACGGATTGTTGAATCGAAACCTACTAAAAGTGAAATATTTTAATGAGCCCATTACAGAAAATTTATTATTTGAAAAGATAGAAGCAACAAAATTGAAATTTGAGTTGTCTGACGACGAGGCCGCTTGGTTAACTTTTAACGGAGAAGCATCAAGTAGTACGTATAATTTTGAAAATGAAGGTATCCACATCCTTTTTAAAGATGGACAAGTGAAGGATATATCAGAAGTAGATAATGCGTTGATAAACGAAAATTTAAAAGGCAAGGTTAAGAAATATTATATTTGTTATCCAGCGTAAATAAAACATTAAAAAATTAAAGATGCAATTTACTGCGGCTCAAATCGCTCAGATAATTAATGGAAAAATAGAGGGGAATGCTGAAGTATCGGTGCATACTTTTGGAAAAATAGAAGAGGCAAAAGCAGGCGAACTTTCTTTTTTGGCCAATCCCAAATATGAAGAGTATTTGTACAAAACAGAAGCCTCTATTGTAATTATCAACGAACAACAGGAGTTAAAACAAGCGGTAAAATCTACTTTAATACGCGTTCAAGATGCTTATATGGCATTTGCTGGATTATTAGATGCTTATCAACAAATGAAATCGGCCCAATTAACTGGCATTCAAGAACCTTCTTATATTCATACAACGGCATCAGTTGGCGAAAATACTTTTATCGGCGCTTTTGCTTATTTGGGTGAAAATGTAAAAATTGGAAATGGATCTAAAATATATCCCGGCGCTTACTTAGGAAATAATGTAACCATAGGCGAAAACACGGTTATTCATCCTGGGGTAAAAATATATCACGAGTGTGTGATTGGAAACCATGTTACCATTCATGGTGGTACTATAATTGGTGGTGATGGATTTGGATTTGCGCCTTTGCCAGACGGCACATTAAAAAAAATCCCTCAAATTGGAAATGTTGTTATTGAAAACAATGTAGAAATTGGGGCAAATTGTACCATTGACAGAGCCACAATTGGTAGTACCATTATAAAATCGGGCGCTAAACTAGATAACCTACTTCAAATTGCACATAATGTGGAAGTTGGCAGCAATACAGTTATTGCCGCTCAGGCAGGTATAAGCGGTAGCACAAAAATTGGAAAAAATGTAATGATAGGCGGACAAGCGGGTGTAGTTGGACATATTCATATTGCAGATGGCTCAAAAATAAATGCACAAAGTGGTGTTAGCAAATCGATGAAAACGCCCAATACCGCAGTAACAGGATCACCAGCATATGATTATACATCAGCGTTAAGAAGTCAGGCTGCATTAAGAAATCTACCAGAAATGGAAAAGAGATTAAAAGAATTGGAAAGAATCATTTCCGAACTCCAAATTAAATCTTAGAGCGCTTTTGAGGCAATAACGATTCGGCTTAATTTTTTTAGAATATCTTTGCCGAAATTTTACAAATACAATGGATAAAAACTTTAACCCCGATAAGCAGCATACTTTAGCCGAACAAATTAGTATTTCAGGAACTGGATTGCACACCGGGATAAATGTTGATATGACACTTAAACCTGCAAATCCGGGTTTTGGTTTCCAATTTCAACGGGTAGATATCGCAAATTCTTTGCCTATAAAAGCAGATTGTGATTTAGTTACAGATACGTCAAGAGGTACTACCTTAGAACAAAACAATGTAAAAGTATCTACCGTTGAACATATTTTAGCCGCTTTGGTTGGGATGGGCGTAGACAATTGTTTGATTGAAGTAAACGGTCCTGAAATTCCAATTATTGATGGAAGTAGCAGTCCATTTATCAACATTATAGAGAAAGTTGGGGTATTAGAACAAGATGCCGCAAAAGCATGGTACACCATTGATACCAACATCACTTATTTTGATGAGAAGAAAAGGGTAGAAATGACCGCTATGCCTTCAACCAATTATGAAATTACCACACTTATTGATTTTAATAGTCCGGTTTTGGGTACACAACATGCTAGTTTAAAAAACATGCATGATTTTAAAGCTGAAATTGCGCCTTGCAGAACTTTTTGCTTTTTACACGAACTTGAAATGTTGTTGGATAATAATTTGGTAAAAGGTGGCGACATCAACAATGCAATTGTAATTGTAGATAAACCAATGGATGAACAAGGCATGAGCCGTTTGGCAAAAGCATTTGGTAGAGCAAAAGTTGAAGTAAAAACAGAAGGATATCTAAATAATCTTGAACTCCGTTTTCCAAATGAACCTGCACGACATAAATTATTAGATGTTGTTGGCGATTTAGCGTTAATTGGCTATCCAATTAAATCGCACATCATTGCCAACAGACCTGGACATAGCAGCAATGTTGAGTTTGCAAAAAAAATAAAACAGTACATCAAAAAAAATAAACACACCAAAGATGTACCTGTTTATGATCCAACAAAACCACCCATTTATACCGTACAACAAATAGAAAAAACATTACCACATCGTTTCCCTTTTTTGTTGGTAGATAAAATCATTGACCTAAGTGACAATTGTATCGTTGGCTTGAAGAATGTAACCTTTAATGAACCTTTTTTTCAGGGACATTTTCCAGGAAATCCAGTTATGCCAGGTGTTTTACAAGTTGAAGCATTGGCACAAACTGGCGGAATTTTGTGTATAAACGCAATGCCCGAAGGTGAATACGATACTTATTTTATAAAAATTGACAATTGTAAATTCAAACAAAAAGTAATACCAGGCGATACCATGTTACTTAAAATGGAATTGATTGAACCCATACGCAGGGGAATTTGTGTGATGAGAGGCAGCGTTTATGTAGCCAATAAACTCTGTACAGAAGGAGAGTTCACCGCACAATTGGTAAAAAGAAATTAAACATTCAGCGTCCTAATAATTTTATTTATGATTCATCCACATACGTACATACATCCCAACGCTAAGTTGGCTACCAATGTTAAGATTGATCCATTTAGTGTAATTCATCAAAACGTTGAAATTGGCTCTGGTACTTGGATTGGCAGTAACGTTACCATCATGGAAGGTGCACGCATTGGCAACAATTGTCGCATTTTTCCTGGGGCAGTAATTGCAGGCATTCCACAGGATTTGAAATATGAAGGAGAGAATACCACTGTTGAAATTGGAAACAATACCACCATCAGAGAATTTGTAACTATCAACAGAGGAAGTAAAGATAAATGGACTACAAAAGTGGGCGATAATTGTTTGATTATGGCGTATAGCCACATTGCACATGACTGTGTGATTGGTAACAATTGCATCATGAGCAACAATACCCAAATGGCGGGTCACGTAACCTTAGGAGATTTTTCTATATTGGCTGGAATGTGCGCGGTGCATCAGTTTGTGCAAATTGGTCAGCATGCATTTGTGGCGGGAGGTTCATTGGTAAGTAAAGATGTTCCACCATACATAAAAGCGGGAAGAACGCCATTGAGTTATGCGGGTGTAAATTCTGTTGGATTAAAACGTCGTGGATTTTCATTAGAAAGAATCAACCACATTCTTGATATTTATAGAATCATCTACAATAAAAATTTAAACACTTCTCAGGCATTGAATTTCATTGAAGAAGAATTGCTTGCAACCGACGAACGTGATGAAATTGTAACTTTTATTCGCGAAAGTGGAAGAGGCATCATCAAGCGTTTCAGTAAAGGAAGCATGGACGACGAGTAATAAAAATTAAATTCTTCAATGCACATCAAGCTCAACAATACCGGCAAACGTTTCAACCTTGAATGGATTTTTCGGCATGTTGATTTTGAATTTTCTTCTGGTAAATCTTATGCCATTGTTGGTGCAAATGGTTCCGGTAAATCTACATTACTACAAGTGATAGCTGGTGCGCTCATGCATAGCGAGGGGAATATTGTTTACACAGATGATCATCAAAAGCCCATTGCAAATGATTTGATATTTGAGCAAATGTCCATTGCTGCGCCATATTTGGAGTTGATAGAAGAAATGACTGCAACAGAATTTTTATCCTTTCATCAAACGTTTAAAACTTTGATAAAACCGATTCCTGAGATTTTGAATGAAATTGGTTTAGCAGAAGCTGCCAATAAACAAATTCGTTATTTCAGCAGTGGAATGAAACAGCGGTTGAAATTGGGACAAGCATTTTTCAGCAACACGGCTATTTTGTTGTTAGATGAACCCACCACAAATTTAGATGAAGTAGGGTTTCAATTATATCTTCGATTGATTAAAGATTATGCGGAAAAAAGATTGCTGATTATTTGCAGCAATGATGAGGCGGAGTATGGTTTCTGCGATGAAAAAAT
>CANFUJ010000024.1 GCA_947450165.1 Chitinophagaceae bacterium | reverse complement strand
CATCCTTCCCCCAAAGGTGAAGGGGGCGTCAGCACTCATAAGTTCAAAAAATTCATAAGCTTTAAAAAGCTAAAAATGGCAAGGGTCAACTTTTAAACCCTTAAACATGCGAAGTGACATAAACTTTTTTATTTTAAAGTTTGTTGTTGTAACGAGCTGTTATCTTGTTGGAATTATCTATCTCCTATTTTAAAATTTAATTCGCCTCTCATTTCCAATAAGCAAACTAATCAACTAATTTTATGTTATTAATTTAAACAGAACCATGAACGAAAGGTTGTCGGCATTTTGGAATAACAGACCAATGATCATCAGCGGTCCATGTAGCGCGGAAACACCCGAACAATTGATACAAACAGCTATTGAACTGGCTAAAAATCCCAAAGTTGGTTTATTACGAGCTGGAATCTGGAAGCCACGTACAAAACCTGGCATGTTTGAAGGGGTTGGCACAATTGGGCTGAATTGGCTTAATGAAGCAAAAAATATTTCAGGTTTGCCCACAACTGTTGAAATCGCCAATGCACAACATGTTGAACAAGCACTTGAACATAATGTTGATGTGCTTTGGATTGGCGCCAGAACAACTGTAAATCCTTTCTCGGTCCAGGAAATTGCAGATTCACTAAAAGGGGTTGATATACCAGTGATGATAAAAAATCCCATTAATCCTGATATCGAATTATGGATTGGCGCTATTGAACGTATTCAAAAAGCGGGCATAAAAAACATTGCACTCATTCACAGGGGTTTTTCTGCTTTTGGTAATACTGAATTTCGAAATCCACCGATGTGGCAATTGCCTATTGAAATGAAAAGAAGGTATCCCGATTTACCCATCATTTGCGACCCCTCTCATATTTGTGGCAACAGAATTATGCTAAGTAATGTTGCACAAAAAAGCATTAATCTCGATTTTAATGGCTTGATGATTGAATCTCATATTGACCCTGATAATGCTTGGAGTGATGCCGCTCAACAAATTACCCCTTCCCAATTAAACAAATTATTAGATGAATTGATTTGGCGTTCTGCTCATGTTGATGCAAATAAAAATAGCACATCGCTGTTCAATTTAAGGGCTCAAATAGATTTGAAAGATGATGCATTAATTGAGCTTTTGGGAGAAAGAATGAAACTCGCTGATCAGATTGGACTTTTTAAAAAAGAAAATAACATTACCATATTACAATCAGAAAGATGGAATGAAATTATAAATCGTGTTCATAATAGAGCAATAGAATTGGGATTGAGCGCTGATTTTATAAAAAAATATTTCGATGCAGTTCACATTGAAAGCATCAACCATCAAAATAATATAATGAATCAACCTTAGTGATTATGGGCCACACATTTAATTATATTATCGACAATCAAAAAATACAGTTTCTTTTTGAAGATGCTTTTTCTTCAGTTTTGAATTATGCCTCCCAATCAAAAATTGTAATCATCACGGATGAAAATATTGATGCACATTATAACAATTTGTTTACAGGGTTTCATGTTATCAAAATTAAATCTGGCGAAATAAACAAAACGCAACAAACGGTAGATGCCATCATTGAACAACTTTTAGCAGCTTCAATTGGAAAAGATGTTTTAATTGTTGGTGTTGGCGGAGGAGTAGTTACGGATATTGCGGGTTATGTGGCCAGTGTTTACAAACGTGGCACTCGACTTGGTTTGGTGCCTACAAGTTTACTTGCCATGGTTGACGCGGCTTTAGGTGGTAAAAATGGCGTCAATGTAGGACAATACAAAAATATGGTGGGTACCATTTATCAACCCGAATTCATTTTATTTGATTTGAATTTCTTAAAGTCACTTCCTATATCAGAATGGGAAAATGGCTTTGCAGAAATTATTAAACATGCTTGCATTAAAGATTTGGCGATGTTTGAAAATCTTTCCAAACATAATCTGGCTGATTATCAAAACAATTTTAATTTGATGTCATCTTTGATTGAAGAAAATGTTCATCTTAAAATGAATGTTGTGGTAGAAGATGTGTTTGAAAAGAAAGACCGAAAATTATTGAATTTTGGACATACATTGGGACATGCCATTGAAAACGTGTATAATATTTCGCATGGAAAAGCAGTAAGTATTGGGATGGTATTTGCAGTGAAGTTATCGGAGAAAATTACGGAGTTTGATGCCCATTCTACGCAAAAATTGGTAAAATTGCTTGAACAGTATCAACTGCCTACAAGTTTTGAAATTGAAAATGATAAAATAATAAAATTACTTTTTTCAGATAAAAAACGCATCGGAAATGAGATGCATTTTGTTTTATTGAACGAACTTGGATCAGCAGAAGCAAAACCGATTTTGTTGAATGATTTGGAAAATTATATAAATGAAATCATGATATGCGGGTAAAAATTATTCCTTCTGAAATTAAGGGTGATTTTTTAGCCCCGCCCAGTAAAAGCATGATGCAGCGGGCATGTGCACTAGGTTTGCTTAATTGTGGAATCACAACTATTTTAAATCCTGGCTACAGCAATGATGATCTGGCTGCACTTTCTATTATTGAATCTTTGGGCGCTTCGGTACAAAAAAATAATCAATCCATTGTTATTATCAGCGATGGGAAAGTAAATCCAAAGCCAACAATTTTTTGTGGGGAAAGCGGACTATCGTTCCGACTATTTTCTATTGTTGCAGCTATTGCTTCTAAAGAATTTGTCATTACAGGCGAAGGCTCTTTATTAACGAGAGACATGCAAACCTTAATCGAGATTTTTAATAATTTAAATGTTCAATTTTCGTCTAATGATCGACGTTTACCGTTTAAAATTAAGGGGCCCTTTGTGCCCAAAGACATTTCAATAGATGGCAGCAGAAGCTCGCAATATCTAACAGGATTGTTAATAGCATTGGGCAGTTCAGCAGAAGAACCTGTAAGCATTGTTGTTGAAAATTTGGTAAGCAAGCCTTACATCGATTTAACCCTCGACATGATGCAATTTTTCGGGTACGATATTACTCATGAAGCATATACGCATTTTCACATTAGCCCCAAAAAACATCAAGAAAGAAATATTGAAATTTCTATTGAAGGTGATTGGAGCTCAGCAGCATTCTTTTTTGTAGCTGGCGCAATTCATGGAGATATTTATATTTCAGGATTAAACATCAATTCCAAACAAGCCGATAGAAAGATTTTAGAGGTGATGAATTTAGCTGGTGTAAATTATAATGTTTCAAATCAAACGATTTATATTTCAAAGACCAATCCATTAAAAGCATTTGACTTTGACGCTACAGATTGTCCAGATTTATTTCCAGCGCTTGTTGTACTTGCAATGCATTGTAAGGGCGATTCTTCCATCAAAGGGGTTAAACGATTAATCAATAAAGAAAGCAATCGTGCGTTTACGTTACAAACGGTTTTTACACAAATGGGCGGCATCTTTGACATTGTAGATGATATGATGATTGTAAAAGGGGAAGCATCTTTAAAAGGAGTTGAGGTTCCTTCGCATCATGATCATCGAATTGCGATGGCGGTTTCCATTGCAGCATTATCAGCCCATGGAGAAACAAATATTACAGACGCAGATGCTGTTTATAAATCATTTCCCGAATTTTATGATAAACTAAAATTGTTGGGTTGTTCATTATCTTTAATCAAATAATTTTTCATGAATAGTTTTGGCAGAAATTTCAGGGTTAATATTTTTGGTGAATCACACGGACCAATGGTTGGGATTACAATTGATGGTTGTTTGCCTGGTATATCCATTTCAGAATCCGATTTCTTAAATGATTTATCAAGAAGAAAGGGTGGAGTAGTAGCAGGTACAACTTCTCGAACAGAAACCGATAAGCCCATTTTTTTATCCGGTGTTTTTAATGGATTTACAACTGGCGCACCATTAACCATAGCTTTTGAAAATAACAATACTCAATCAAAAGATTATGATGAAATACGTGCTATCCCAAGGCCAGGACATGCTGATTTTGTAGCTACAAAAAAGTTTGATGGGTTTGAGGATTATAGAGGTGGCGGACATTTTAGCGGACGACTAACGGTATGCTTAGTAGCAGCAGGTGTTGTAGCCAAAAAAATGATTGAAAAAATAAATGTTCATTCACCGATTCAAATTTCTGCAGACATTTTAGAAGTAGGTGGGGAAGCAGATATTGAAAAAGCCATCGAAACGGCAATTAAAAATCAAGATAGTATCGGTGGAATTATTGGATGTAAGGTTAAAAATTTACCAATCGGAAAAGGATCTCCATTTTTTGATTCTATTGAATCGTTAATTAGTCATGCTGTATTTTCTATTCCTGCCATAAAAGGCATTGAATTTGGTTCGGGATTTTTGGCAGCAAAAATGAAAGGCAGCGAACATAATGATTCCATAATAAATGAATCTGGTGAAACATCAAGTAATCATGCTGGTGGTATCTCCGGCGGATTGTCTAATGGAAACGATATCGAATTTAGGGTAGTGGTAAAACCCACTTCTTCGACACCAAAATTACAGGAGTCTTACAACATAGTAACCAATCAAATTGAAGCATTTGCCATTAAAGGCCGTCATGATTTATGCATTGCATTACGCGTTCCTCCAGTGCTTGAGGCGGTAACAGCAATGGTGGTGGTGGATTTGTTGATGGTGGGGTGAGTGGTTTCGCGCAAAGCTCGCAAAGGAGCAAAGGCGCAATTTTTTTGAAACACGATGCCACGAAGTTTTGATTGTATGATCTTATGAAGTTGTGAGAACGCTAAAGCGTTGTTGTGCGAAGGTGGTGAAACACGAAGACACGAACACGAAGATTTTTTATAAAAAAATGATTATAGATGGGTTATGCTTCTAACCTTTTGTAAGTGTTGAAAATCTACAACCCCTTCTTGAACAAATTGTAACAATTCTCTTCGAGAATTATTTTTGAAACACAAAGACACGAAGGCGCAAAGACACAAAGAAACGAAGTTTTATTTACAAAACGTAAATGCTACTAATTGAAAAATACTTCCAACCTCAAACCCTTAAACCATTAAACCATCGCAGCGGATTAAACCTTTCTTACCTCTCAAAAAAAATAGCCCACCGTTTAAACAGTGGGCTAACAAAAATAACTATTACGAATTCAAAAAACCTTTTGAACCTTTTGTACTTATTGAACCTTTTGAACCCCCTCAAACCTCTCAACCCCCTCAAACCTCATAAACCTCTCAAACCTCACAAACCTCTCAAACCTTACCTAATCAACAACACCGTTTCTTTTTGCAACACCGATTTGCCATTTTTATCAATTCCTTTGATGATATATACATAGGTTCCTGATGGTTGTGGTTTTCCTTGGTAAGTGCCATCCCAACCTCTTAAATAACGATTGGTTTCAAATACTAATTTTCCCAAACGGTCGTAAACCCTGAAGTAATCAGTAGTTCTCATACCAGCAGGAATGCCTCTAAATACATCATTTAATCCATCTCCATTTGGTGTAAATGAGTTTGGAACATAGTATAATGGTTGATCTCTGTTTACACCTGCGCCATCTAATACACGAACAAATACTGAATCCTTTCCAATACAACCACCAATATCACGGATGGTTACCACAAACATTTGGTCCTGTGATAAAGTAGCAATTGGGTTGTAAATATTTGCACTACTTAAAGGGAATGAAGGTGTCCATGTAAATTCAACAGCATCTGCACCACCTGTTGCAATTAATTGATGAGGCTGTCCACTGATTGCAATTGTATCTCTTCCAGCATTCGCAGGTAATGGAGGTTGAACGGTTACTTTTACCGTATCTTTTTCTGCGAAATTACAGCCATAATCATCTTTAACGGTTAAAGTAAATATGGCAGTTGTTAAAGGATCTACCATTGTATTTTGACTAAACGGAGTAGTTGCAATGCTTGCTGGTGTCCACTCGTAATTTATTGGTCCAGATAGATTTGTAGCAGAACCTAACAATTGACAAGAGTCGTATTGACAAATGATATAGTTTGGACCCGCATTAGGAATTGGCTTATGTAAAACCCTAACTACAATTGTGTCCCATCTTTCACAAACGCCCCAATGTGCATTTACAACATAAGTTGTTGTGTCATTAGGTGTTGCAATTGGATTTTTAATATTGCTGTTGTTTAATGTATTTATTAATGTTGGGTTTGGAATAGTAGACCAATTGAAAATTGTGGCTTCGGTACTAAAGTTAGGAACTAAGGTTACTGAAGATTCAACACAAACTGTTGTGTCGTTTACAGGAGTAACAACCATGTTATCAATTAAAGTTACGTTAACGCTTGTGTTTGCCACACATCCGTTATTGTCTTTTACCCTGATGTTTGGAAAGTTGCCGCCTGACACTATAAAGGTTGGACTTGCTTGATAGCTTGTTCCTCCATTTATTGAATAAGTGTATCCAGGTGTTCCATCTAATCCTGCAACGGTTATTTGAGCATCATCACCATTGCATGTGCCAGCAGTAGAGGTTGCTGAAGCTGTAAGTAATGTAGGTTCGCCCAATGTAAATGTAGTGTCTTTCAAACAACCTACATTGTCTTTTATCCTGATGGTGTGTGATCCAGCATTTAAAGTATTAAAGGTTGCAGATGCTTGATATGTAACTCCTGCGTCTATCGAATACTGATAGGTTGGCACACCGCCAGTAGGTGCTAATGTAACTATACCATTCGATTCTCCGTTACAAAGTGGTTCTGTTAATGTAAATGATGTTGTTGGTATTGTAATTGGAGGGTTAGAGGTTACAATAGCTGTTCCTGTTCCACCACAGCCACTAGGGATTGTAGAGAAACTATAGCTATAACTACCTGGTGCTAATCCTGAAAAAGTAGGCGTAGTTTGTACAATTTGTGTTGGATATCCAGGGTTTAAAGTATATGAATAACTTCCTGGGATATTTGGTACAATAGTGATACTTCCATCATTTATATTTGAACAAACTGCATTGACTACAGTAGGCAATGAGGTTAATCCAATTCCTGAGGGTACTACCGCAGGCACTTGAGCCGTACAACCTAAATTATCTTTGATAATGATGAAATGGCCACCTGAAGCAAGATTGGTAAATGTATATGAAGTTGGTAGTATGCCCGGTTGGAAAGGGCCACTATTTATTGAATATGAATATGGCCCTGCACCACCAATTGGTGTTGCTGTTATTGTTCCATTATTTACTCCAGGACAAGAAGTAGATGTTGCAGTAAATGTACCAGCAAATCCAGCACCAACGCCAACGTTTACAGACGTAGTTCCTTGACATCCAAAATTATCTTTTACAATAATGGTGTGAGGTCCAGATGAAACATTAATAAAAGTTGCTGTTGGAGAAAACGCAGGAACAAAAGGAGAACCATCTAATGAATATGTAAATGGCGCAGTTCCTGTTGTGGTAGAAACTAATATTGTTCCATTATTTACACCAGTACAAGAAGTAGAAGTTGCAGTTGCTGATGCCGAGACTCCGGTACCATCTGTTAGTACAGCCGTTGCTGTACCTTGACAACCTGTTGCATCTTTTATTTTTACTGTTTGACTTCCAGATGCTAATCCTGTAAAAGTATATGGGCCTGCTGGTTGCGGAGTTGTTGGCACCCAAGTAACGCCACCATCAATTGAAAATTGATAAGGAGCTAATCCACTTGTTGGTGTTACAGTAATTGTTGCATTATTATTCCCCGCACAAGTAGTTGGTGTATTTGTTGTTGTTGAAGTTATACCTGTTCCAGCGCCAACAGTTGCAGTTCTAATTCCTCTACAGCCTACAGCATCAACCATAGTAATGCTGTAAGGAGAGGTTAGTCCAGCTAATCCGGTAAAGGTTACAGGACCAGTTGTAGCTGATGTAATGGTTTGATTGTATCCATTGCTTCCAACCATCGTAAAAGAATAAGGTGCGGTGCCACTTCCTGTTGTAACCGAAATGGTTGCAGACCCATTTCCAGATCCGGGGCAACTTTCTGATGTTGTAGTTGGAAAATTAGTTGATAATGGAGTTCCTGCAGTAATGATTGCATTTGAAGTAGTAACTGTACAACCTGTAGGATCTAATATTGTAACGGTATATGTTCCAGGTTGTAAATTGGTAAATACGCCAGCCGAAATAGATGATACTGTTTGAGGCGCACTCGAACTGTTTAATGTGTACAAATATAAACTGGTATTTCCTGGTGTTAAGTTGGTCGGTGTTACGGTAATCGAACCATTGTTTACACCTGGACAACTACAAGCACTTACGACTGGAGTAGGTGCTGCTACTGCGCTTGACGCCCCCACGTTAATGGTAATTGTGTTGGTACATCCATTGCCATCAGTTGCAGTAACGGTATGGCTTCCTCCTGATAAATTATTGAAAGTGTATTGAAGCGGTGAAGTAGTTACGGTATGTGAAGTTCCACCATCAATCGAAAACGAGCAAGTTCCTGATGTTGTTGCCGCCGTAACCGTAGCTGAACCTATGTTTTGTCCACATGTCGTGTTTACAATTGATGATGTTATTGGAAGGGTGGCAGTTTTATTTACATAAACCGTATCCAAACTAAATACAGTAGAATTTGGATCTATAATACTGCGATAAGTTGTTTTAACAACATACAAATTGTTTCCTGCTGGTGGACAAACATTTGGAAAGTTTACACTAAATGTATTTTCGTTTATTCTTGTTGTATCTCCAGTAGAAACTAAAGCTCCTGCTTGGTCTAATAGCTGAACAGAGCGATACAAAGGACTTCCTCCAATTGGATAAAAACGCCATACTTCATTCATGCCAATACTTCCCCAAGGCGCATCAGTTGCTCTTCTATTTGGCGCCATGATACCTTTTGTACGTGTTTGATCTTGTAATCCTACCATTGCTCTGCCGCTATTCCAGCCGGCACAAATTTGTTTGTCTTTGATAAATACATCAATAACGCCTGTTGTTTCATGCAATACAATTTGATGGGTATTTTCGATCAAACTATTACAACTAAACATGGGTACTTTGAAATAACTTAAAACCCATTTTCTATTTGGTGCTGTTCCATATAAATTGTATTTTATATACAAAGAAGGTGAATATTGCCCACCAGCAGGGTAATACAAATCATGATATGGTCCCATGATTAAAGATGCGTCATATCCAGTATTCGGTACATTTCCAGCCGTTAAACTCCATTGTGAAAATTGGTTAGCTCTGGCTATATCAAACGAAACTGTTCCATTGTCACTCGCTACCAATTGGGTGTAGTTTACCCCATAAAATGGGAAAGTAAATCCAATATTAATCACACCAGAGTAGCGGTCATCCAAACTAAGATAAGTGGACGCCCCTCCAATTTCAGACAGATCATAAGGTCTGCATGGCGAAACTTCATTTACTTCGCTAAGTGTGTAATCCGTTCCCAATTCACGTATGTCGGGTATTTTAGAGTAAAGTGTAAAACAAGTTGTGTTACAACCAATTGTTGTGTCTCTGGGACAAGTGTAAGACATTAATTGGCCGAAGCTACTGTAGGAAATAATTACAAGTACTAGTAGTGATAAAATTTTGCGCATGTAGATACAATTTAGTAGCTATAAAAGTATTGAAAATTTGTGAAATTTTAACCAAACTTTTTGTATTTGAATCAAATTGTATGAATTCAAGCAATATTCTACTTTACTTCAATCTCATCTAAGAAAATCCATGCATTATTACCAGCTCCGGGATTGTTTTCGGGAATTAATCCGATATTTTTAATAGATATTTTTAAAAATCTTGCTTTTGATGATATTTTTTGACAGTAAATCAAGTTTGAGATTCCAGAAATTTCAGATTTTTCTGCATTTTGAGTATAGTTAATTCCATCATAACTCAACATAAAGGTCACTTCTTTTGGCCTATAAATCCAACTGGCTTTTTGTTCAAAACTGTGCAATAAAATACTATCAACATTCATTTCTTCTTGCAAATCAATAATCACTTCAACATCATCTCCCCAAAATCCTAAAAACTGAGCAGATTTGGGCATGCCCATTTTATTTTGAATGCCATCAACAAGTGTTTTCGCACCATTGGCAGCATAACTTTTATTGGGTTGAACACTTATGCTGATGGGTTTGCCTGTTGCTTTATTGATAAAAAAAGTTTGATTGATTTCGCTGCTTAAAGGATTGTTCTTTTCGTCTTTTAAAATGGCTTTGTATTCCCCTGATTGAGAAATAGGAACCACTTCATTGATTTGTTTTTCGTTTTGATTTGGAACTGTGCAATAAATTTTTCCAAGTTTGTTTTTGGAAATTAAATGCCAAAATATTTTACCAGAATCATTGTTGATAACATGACTTTCTAAATCAAAATAAGCTTTGCTGTAATTGATTTTCCACAAATCATATCTGGCAAAAATGGCGGGGATTTTTTCTTCAAATGTGGTGTAATTTTTATGATCTAGTTTAGTCCATAATGCTTCTGAAAGTGCTGCAATTCTGGGGAAAAGCATGTATTCAACTTTCTTTTCATTGTCCATGTATTCTGTCCACATATTTGCTTGTGCACCTAAAATATATGGTGTTTCATGTAGCATTAATGCTTCTGGAATTGGATTGTAATTATAAACGTCTTTTAGTGTATTTAGACCACCTTGTGTAACGGAATCTTCGTTGATGCTTTGTGTATGATCAAAATACAAAGGCGTTCCGGGAGTCATCACCACTTCATGCTGTTGTTTGGCTGCCGCAATTCCACCTTCTTCTCCGCGCCAGCTCATCACTGCTGCATTTGGAGCTAGTCCACCTTCCATGATTTCATCCCATCCAATTATTTTTTTTCCTTTTTTATTGATGTGTTTTTCTATTTCACCAATGAAATATCCTTGTAGTTCATGTTCATCTTTTAGATGGTGTTCTTTCATTTTTTCTTGACAAACTTTACAATCTTTCCAGCGTGTTTTTGCACATTCATCACCGCCGATATGAATAAATGTAGAGGGGAAAAGTGAAATGATTTCATCCAAAACGTTTTCGTAAAATTGATAAGTACTGTCGTTTCCAGCGCATAAAGCATCATCCGCCACACCCCAAGTTTCCAATACTTTGTAAGGGCCTTTGGTACAACCTAAAAAAGGATAGGAGGCAAGTGCCGCCAAACTATGTCCGGGCATTTCAATTTCTGGAATGATATTGATATATCTTTTAGAAGCGTAATTAATCACTTCTTTAATTTCGGCTTGTGTATAAAAGCCACCATATTTTTTGCCATCATATTTATTACTGCCATAAGGTCCAATAAGTGTTTGACTTCTAATGCTGCCAATTTTTGTGAGCAATGGATATTTTTTAATTTCTATCCTCCATCCTTGATCATCTGTAAGATGCCAGTGAAATGTATTGAGTTTATGCAAAGCCAGAAAATCAATATATTTTTTGATAAAAGAAACTGGAAAAAAATGTCGGGCAACATCAAGATGTAAACCTCTATAGCTAAAACGAGGCGCATCAAAAATGGTTAAACAAGGAATTTTTTTATTTGAAATTTCTGTTGGTAATAATTGAATCAACGTTTGCATGCCATAAAAAACGCCAGATTCAGATCCTTCAATAATAATTTTATTTTGCTCAACATTGAGTAGATAGGTTTCCTTTTCAGATGCTTGCTCATGAAGCGTAATGGTGTTGGTTGAGTTTTTTATTGCTTTAAAATCTCCATTAAATTGTTTTGATTTTAGTTTTATCTTATAGTGTTCAAGCAAAAATGATTGTAAAAAATTTTTAGAATTAATTGTTGCCGAATCATAGTACAAGATGGTTTCATTGTTTAATTCAAAATGTCCTTCTTTTTGAATTGTAGAAATTGGCGTTGGAATTATTGTTGGAAATGTTTGGGTAAATCCGTTTGAAAAAACAGAAATGCATATCATCATTAAAATAAAAAAACGGTGCATAATTATTTGATTTAAATTAGCGTCAATAACAAATTAAAAATAATGGATTTTAACCATCAATTGATTACAGATTTTTTTGAGGCTTTTAAAAACAAGGATTTCGAAAAAATGAACAAATGTTATTTTGAAGAAGTTCAGTATTTCGATTCAATGTTTCATTTTTTAAATGGTAAGTATGTCATGTTGATGTGGAAGCATAGGTATCAGCATGCGGAAAATTTCTCTCTACATTGGCATAATATTGAACATTTGGGAAGTGGTTACTACACCGTAAAATATGAAATATCATATGAGTATATAAACAAAAAGAGAATCTATCTATCAGTAAAATCACATATCCGAATTCAAAATTTTTTAATCTCCGAACATAGCGATGCGTTTAGCATGCATCAGTTTTTAAAATGTACGGATGGTTTTATTGGTGAACTTTTGGGGTGGAATCGATTTTACCAAAATAAAAAAAAGCTCCTAATTAGAAGCTTTTTTTTAAATGAAGTAAATGAAAGGAATTAATCAACCTTTGTAATTTTTACAATATTGGTTGGAAGATGTTGATCAACGGGTGTGCTTCCTGTGTTTACTACAACATTTCCAGCGTTAATAAAACCTCTGTTTTTAAGGATTTCAATTTGATCGAAAATGATATCATCTAAGCTGTCTTCTTCTCCATAGTAGAAAGCGCGAACGCCCCAACTTAAACTAAGTTGACTTATCAATGTTTTTTCTTTACTAAAAATATATAAAGGAGATTTTGGACGATAACTACTAAGCATAAACGCAGTGTATCCACTTTGAGTCATTCCAATGATAGCATCCGCTTGCGCATCGTTGGCAAGTTTACAAGCACTATAACATGTGGCATCACTTAAAAAAGAAGGGGAGTGGGGTTGAGGCTTAAGAATATCATCTCTATTGTAATCATAAACAGAACCTTCAACATTCATAATAATTTTGCTCATCGTTTCAACAACTAATGTTGGATAAGATCCCATAGCAGTTTCTCCGCTAAGCATCACGGCATCGGCGCCTTCAAGAACAGCATTGGCCACATCACTAACTTCGCTTCTATTTGGTTTTGTACGGTCCATCATGCTTTCCATCATTTGGGTAGCCACGATTACTGGTTTAGCTCTGTGCATACATTTGCGAATAATATCTTTTTGTACAACAGGAACTTGTTCAATTGGAATTTCAACACCCAAATCGCCGCGAGCAACCATTACACCATCGCTTTCAAGGATAATGTCTCTGAGGTTTTTTAATGCTTCAGGCATTTCGATTTTAGCGATTACTTTTATTTTAGAATTTTTTGCTTTAATGATTTGTTTTAACTCAGTAATGTCAATTGCTTTTCTTACAAATGAAAGGGCAACCCAATCCAAGTCTTGTTCGATAATAAAGTCTAAATCTGCTCTGTCTTTTTCTGTTAAAGAGGGCATGGTTAAAGCACTGTCTGGAAGGTTTACGCCTTTTTTAGGTAATAGAGTTCCGCCTAATGTTACACGAATTTTAATTTCTTTTTCGTTAAGAATTTCTCTAACCTGCACTTCCATTTTTCCATCATCCAAGAAAATACGTTCTCCTTCTTTTACATCGGCTGCTAAACTTGGATAAGAAACATAAATTTTTTCTACATTCCCTACCATTTTTTCAGATGTAAAAATAATTTCCATTCCAGGAATCAATTCTATTTTTCCATTTTCAAGCTCACCAACACGTAATTTTGGACCTTGCAAATCGCCAAGAATGGCAATATTAAAAGGTTCTTTTTTCATGATTTCTCTGATGCGTTCGATTACTTGTTTTTTATCTTCATATGCACCATGAGAAAAATTTAATCGAAATACATTTACACCCGCTTTAACCAAATTTAGAAGTCCTTCATAGCTTTCGCAAGCAGGACCTACGGTAGCTACAATTTTTGTTTTTTTCTGGGCATGCGCATAGCCGGCAGCCTTGTCCATTTCTTTGTGTAAGTACTTTTCAATATTCTTGCCCATATAATTTTTTTATTTTTTGATTGATCGTTTTTTATTTAAAAGATGGATTTTATGTTGCAAGAATTTTTACAATATTCATCCACTCTTCATTTATTTTCTGTTTTTTCTTAACGGCTTCATTTAAAGGGGTGTAGTGCATTTTGTTGTTTACAATACCAACAAATACATTGTGTTTTCCTTCAATCAAACACTCAACAGCATGATAGCCCATTCTGCTGGCAATCACTCTGTCTAAACAACTAGGTGAACCACCTCTTTGAATGTGTCCTAAAATACAAACCCTTGTTTCTAATTCAGGAATGTTTTTATGTATGTAACTAGATAATTCATTAGCACCTCCAAATTCATCTCCTTCTGCTACTATTATTAGGTTAACTAATTTTTTTCTTTTCTTTTTTTCTTTCAGTGATGCAATGATTTCTTCCGGATTGGTTTTTCTTTCTGGAATTAGAATATTTTCGGCACCTGTGGCAATACCGCTATGAAGTGCAATATATCCAGCATCTCTTCCCATTACTTCAATGATAAAAAGTCGGTCGTGTGCATCAGCAGTGTCTCTTACTTTATCAATGGCTTCAACTGCAGTGTTTACAGCAGTATCAAAACCAATGGTGAAATCTGTTCCGGCAATATCTTTATCAATGGTTCCGGGCAATCCAATACAAGGGATGTCAAATTCGTTACTGAAAGTTTGAGCACCTTTAAAACTGCCATCTCCTCCAATTATGACAAGGCCTTCAATGCCTTTTTTCTTTAAATTTTCAAATGCTTTTTTTCTGCCCTCATGCGACATAAATTCTAAACAGCGTGCAGTTTTTAATATTGTACCACCTCTTTGAATGATATTTGCAACGCTTTGGCCTTCCATTCGAATTATGTCATCATCCAACATGCCTTGGTAACCATGTCTTATGCCATAAACTTCTAAACCGTGGTAAATTCCAGTTCTTACAACCGCTCTAATTGCAGCATTCATACCCGGACTGTCTCCACCGCTTGTAAGTACGCCAATTTTCGAAATTTTTTTACTCATTTTAAATAGCTTTCTATTTGCCGTCAAAAATACAAAATCAAATTGAATAACGTTTGCGGTAGATATTTGTTTAAAAAATATTTGAAATTTTAAAAAATATCAATCATTTTTAAGAAGTTATCAAAAAATTACATTCTATTTGGAACATTGATACCTAAGAGTTGCATCCCGTTTTTTAAAACATTTGCTGTCATCATAGATAATTGAATGCGAAGGTTTTTCTTGTCTTCAGATTCTGCATTGCCAATGGAGTGTTCGGTGTAAAAAGAATTGAAAGATTTAGATAAATAAAACAAATAGTTGGCAAGAACAGATGGGTTTAGTGTTTTTGCGGCTTCCATGATAATTGCCCCAAATTGTTCTAAATTGTAAATGACTTCTTTTTCAAGTTTTAGCAATGTTTCATTTGAAGGTGCTGCAACAAAATTTGATTCTTTTCGTAAAATACTATTAATACGTGCAAATGTATATTGTATAAATGGTCCTGTAAACCCATGGAAGTCAATAGATTCCTCAGGGTTAAAGATCATTTTCTTTTTGGGATCGACGCGTAGCAAATAAAACTTCATTGCACCCAAACCGATGGTTTCATATAATTCGATGAGTTCATTGGGTTCGAAATCTTTTACTTTTCCGAGCGTTTCGGTGTGTTGTTGTGCGGTTGCTTTCATTTCTGCAACAAGATCATCGGCATCAACTACAGTTCCTTCGCGACTTTTCATCTTTCCGGTAGGCAATTCAACCATTCCATAACTCAAATGGTAAATATCATCAGCATAAGGCAATCCAAGTTTTTGAGCAATAAGCTTCAATACTTTCATGTGGTAATTTTGTTCATCACCAATTACATAAATGCTTTGATCGATTTTATATTCGTCGTATTTCTGTTTGGCTAAACCAATGTCTTGGGTAATGTAAACGGAAGTGCCATCTTTACGCAAAACCAATTTTTCGTCTAGTCCATCAGCGGTTAAATCAATCCAAACACTCCCATCATCTTTTTTATAGAACACATTTTTATCTAGGCCTTCTTGTACAATGTCTTTGCCTAGAAGGTAGGTATTACTCTCGTAATATGTTTTATCGAAATCGCTACCTATTGATTTGTATGTAACGTCAAAACCTTCATACACCCAGCCATTCATTTTTTGCCACAATTGCATCACCTCAGGTACGCCAGCTTCCCAATCTTGAAGCATTTGTTGCGTTTTTTGCATGATGGGTGCTTGTTTTTCGGCATCAGCCTCGCTTATTCCACTTGCCATTAATTCGGCAATTTGAGCTTTATAAACGTCATTAAATTTTACATAATAATCACCAACAAAATGGTCTCCTTTTTTATGGGTCGATTCTGGAGTAGCACCATCAGCATAAAGTTGCCAAGCAATCATGCTTTTGCAAATGTGGATGCCTCGATCGTTTACAATACAGCTTTTTAATACTTCATAGCCACTTGCTTTTAATATTTCGGCAACGCTCCATCCAAGAAAATTATTTCTAAGATGTCCGAGGTGTAAAGGTTTGTTGGTGTTAGGGGATGAATATTCCACCATGACTTTTTTGCCATTCATGGCTTGTTTGCCAAAGCAAATGTCGTTGTGGTTTTTAAAAAGTAAAGATTTCCAATAAGCGTCTGTTATTGTTAAGTTCAAAAACCCTTTAATAATATTAAATGATTCAAAAAGCTCCGGATTTTTTTGAATGAGCGAATCGCCAATTTCTTGCCCAATCATTTCGGGCGATTTTTTAAGGGCTTTCACCAGAGAAAAAAGTACAATTGTATAATCGCCTTCAAATTCGGGTTTGGTTTCATTGATTTGGAAATCAAGGCTACTATCAGACTCGGGATATAATTTTTTTATGGAATCAGCAACCACTTCTCTAATTAATTGTACAATATTCATGCTGCAAAAATAATAATCCTTATTGGTAAAAATTGAAATCGATTTTTAGTAATAAGAAATCGAGCTAGAAACATACCTTTGGCGACTAATTTTTATATTGATTAAATGAAAAAAGCATTTTTACAACTTCATCTTGCTGTTTTTCTTGCAGGATTTACAGCAATCCTTGGCAAGTTGATAGAGTTGAATGAAGGATTATTGGTACTTTATAGAATGCTTTTATCCGTGTTTATACTTGGGCTAATCATGTTATTTCAGGGAAAAATGTCTAAAATTTCTTGGATTGATTTTTTGAAAATTACTGGGGTAGGATTAATTCTCGCTATACATTGGCTTACATTTTATGGTAGTATTAAATATGCAAATGCATCTATTGGTGTGGTTTGTATTTCGGCATCAGGTTTTTTTTCAGCAATATTTGAGCCATTAATATTAAAAAAGCGTTTCGATATCATGAATTTGTTTTTGGGACTAATTTCTGTTTCGGGTATTCTAATCATATTTGGTTTTCATCAACATTTTAAAGTGGGTATTATATTTGGAATAATATCAGCAATAGGAAGTGCGATATTCCCAATCTTCAACAAGAAATTATTGCAAAAGCATCAAGCGCAAACCTTAACTTTTTATGAATTATTGGGTGGTGTTATTTTACTTTCGGCGGTATTGCCATTTTATTTTATGAAATATGAGCCAGTGTATTATATGCCTAATATTACAGATGTTTTTTGGTTGGTTGTATTGGCTGGATTTTGCACCGTACTTACATTTAATTTGCAGCTAAATGCGTTGAAGAAAATATCTGCATTTACAAGCAACTTGATGTATAATTTAGAGCCGGTATACGGGGTAATATTTGCATTTGCCATTTTAAAAGAGCATCAAATGGTAAATAGATATTTTTATTTGGGCATTGGTTTAATTTTTTTGGCAGTATTTATTCAAATGCGTAGAGAAAAAAATAGCAACTAAAAAGCAGTAAAACGGTGCTTTTTTAAGTGAAAATGTGGTGCTTAGAAAGAAAAAAAACGAAAAACAAAAAAAATACTTTAAAATATTTCGAATTAATTGAGTTTAATCATTACCTTTGCCGTCCAAAAATAAGGAATATGGCTAGAGTATGTCAATTAACAGGAAAGCGACCAATTACAGGTAATAAGGTATCGCATTCAAATATTAAAACAAAACGTAGGTTTTTACCAAATTTACAAACCAAGCGTTATTTTTTAGCTGAAGAAGATAAATGGGTAACATTAAAGTTGTCTTCAGAAGCAATCAGAACAATCAATAAAAATGGATTGTACAGCGTTGTAAAAGAATTGCGCGCTGCAGGAAGTAAAATTTAATTCTATTTAAAAAAGCAATACAATGGCAAAGAAAGGCAATAGAGTACAAGTAATATTAGAATGTACTGAGCATAAAACAAGTGGTCAGCCCGGCACTAGTCGTTACATCACTAAAAAGAACAAAAAAAATACGCCAGAGCGTATGGAATTGAAAAAGTACAATCCAATTCTTAAAAAAGTAACTGTACACAAAGAAATTAAATAGTTCATTAACAAAGTAATAGAGAATGCTCTCTTTTACTTAAAAAATAAATAGCAATGGCAAAAGCAGCTAAAACCGCGATAAAAACAAAAGACCAGAAAGCAGCAGCAGACGCAAAAAACTGGACAAAAGTAATACGTACATTACGTAGTCCTAAATCAGGTGCCTATACTTTTAAAGAGGCGATGATTCATAAAGACAAGATCAAAGATTATTTGGGACAATAAGATCCTTTTTAATTTTTAATTTATATTAAAGCTGTTCTGTTTATGGAACGGCTTTTATTTTTTGTGCCAATCGTAGTTTTATTTTGGGACTAAAAAAAGATTAATTTGCAAATAAATTTGAAAAAAGATGGGATTATTTGATAAGCTTTTCGGGAAAAAAGAACAAAAAGAAACACTAGACCAGGGTTTACAAAAAACCAGAGAAGGTTTTTTCGGAAAGATTGCAAAAGCAATTGTAGGAAAAAGCACAGTTGATGCAGAAGTTTTGGATGAAGTGGAAAATGCTTTGGTGAGTGCAGATGTTGGCATTGCTACAACTGTAAAGATTATTGAGCAGCTAGAAGCGAGAATAGCCAAGGATAAGTATATGAGCACTTCTGAGTTGAATAAAATCATAAAGGAGGAAATTCAAAATTTATTGGTGAATGCTTCGGTGGATGAAAGTTATCAAAATTATGCATTGCCCTCTGGTCATAAGCCTCACGTGATATTGGTTGTTGGTGTAAATGGAGTAGGCAAAACGACAACGATAGGAAAGTTGGCACATAATTTCAGTAAAGCAGGTAAACAAGTATTGCTTGGTGCTGCGGATACGTTTAGGGCTGCGGCCGTAGATCAATTAACCATTTGGAGTGATAGAACCAATGTTCCAATTGTTAAAAAAGAAATGGGAAGTGATCCTGCTTCAGTGGCTTACGATACAATAATTAGTGGTGTTGCCCGTAATTCAGATGTAATTATAATTGATACCGCAGGAAGGTTGCACAACAAAACCCACTTAATGGATGAGCTCAGTAAAATAAAAAGAGTAATACAAAAAGTAATACCAGAAGCACCGCATGAAGTGATGTTGGTATTGGATGGTAGCACGGGACAAAATGCGTTGGAACAAGCGAAGCATTTTACTGCAGCAACAGAAGTAACAGCATTGGCGATTACAAAATTAGATGGAACTGCAAAAGGCGGTGTGGTGTTGGCTATAGCCGATCAATTTAAAATCCCCGTGAAATTTATAGGAGTAGGAGAGCAGGCTACAGATTTATTGGTATTTGATAAACAGGATTTTGTAGATGGTTTGTTTAAGTTAGAATCAGAATAAGATATAAAAAAGAAGGAGCCCTTAAGAATAGGGGCTCCGATATTACCAAAACTAACTGCTTATGAGAAAAGTGTAAAATTTCTTGTAAAAAATAAACTTTAAATTATTTTTTGAATACAGCACAAATCTACGTTTCATATCATGGAAACGCTGTTAAGTTATCGCCAATAAATTATTATTATTTCGTTAAGAGAGATGTACTAAATTAATTACCAACATTTATAATAGAGTGTAAAATTAGAACCTGATTTCTCAATTGAAATACAGTCTAGGTAGGCCTTTTAGATAATATGCTCATAAAAATAACCAGCCAATAAAACAATTAAGCAAACGTTTTAATCAATAAGATAACAAATCCATAAACAGCTGTGGTTACAAAAATTCCTTTAGCTGTTTTGTCTTTAAGGGTATTGATATAAAATGTAAACACCACAGCATTGGCAAGTAATGAAATAGACAATGCTGCTGATAGTGTTTTAAAACCTGGCTCTAAATAAATAAACTGCAAAAATTCTTTCATAGAAAAAATGCCGAATTTGTACCATTTAAAACTAAGGAATCCCAAAACTGGTGCAAATAGACCAAGAATTAAACCCAGTTTGAAATTGTCTTTTCTAAAAAAACCAATAATTGCCAGTACGATATTTTTCATAATTATTTGAATAACTTGCTTTTTTCGAGTACTTTTTTTAAAGTGTAGTTGGTTAAGTCAAACTGAACAGGGACAACGCTTACATAGTTTTGTTGCAAAGCAAAAACGTCGGTATCTTTTCCTTTGTCGAAATTTTTAAATTCACCAGTTAGCCAGAAATATTTTTTTCCGTGCGGGTCAACGCGTTCATCAAAATCCTCATCATATTTTGCATAAGCTTGTTTGCAAATTTTGATTCCTTTTATTTCTTTGTAAGGAACAGATGGAATATTTACGTTTAATAAAAGGTGGTCGTCGAGTTTCTTTTGATTTAAAATTTCAGAAACAATTTTTTGAACAATTTTCTTTGAAGGTTCAAAATCGGCGTCGTATCTATAATCCAACAAAGAGAATCCGATGCTTGGAATGCCTTCAATTGAAGCTTCCATTGCAGCCGACATGGTGCCACTATACAATACATTAATAGAATGATTGGCGCCATGATTAATCCCGCTTAAGCAAATATCTGGTTTACGGTGAAGAATTTTATCTACAGCCAATTTAACGCAATCAACAGGTGTTCCTGATGTTTGCCAAGCTTCGATATCGCCGAACAAATTCATTTTATTCATCCTCAAAGGAGAGCCGATCGTGATGGCATGCCCCATTCCGCTTTGAGGTTTGTCTGGTGCCACTACTACCACTTTTCCCATGCCTTTTACGGCTTCAACCAAACTTCTAATCCCGGGGGAAGTAATATCATCATCATTTGTAATTAAAATGATGGGCTCGTTTTTTTTTGACTTTGCCATAAAAATAAAATTATTAAAACCAATGAAATAAAGGCCTTGCTACTTGAGTTCTAAAAGGCCAAGGAATAGAAATTAGGATTAAAAAAAGAGCGATGCCAAAGAAGCGTAGCATTAATTTGTGTTTGTTTTCATCGACTGCTTTTTTAGTTTTTGAATAACCGATATGAACAAGAAGCCAAGCAATAATCATTATTAGACCATGTTCAATTACAAAGAATCGATTGGTTGGGTCTTTCATTAATGGGCCCATGCCTGCTTTTATTTTTTCAAACCATCCATTGGTAAATAGTAAAATAATGCCAAGTAATAATTGGATATCACAAAAAACCATAAAAAACAAACCGCTCATTTTGTCTGATTTTGAAAATGTACGATTTTTAGAAACACCTGAAACTGCATTTACAACAGCCCAAATACCAAAAAGCAAAACACCCCAGCGAACCAAACTATGAAGTACAATATTAATCATATAAAAAAGTTTGAAACAAATTTAAACAATAAGTTGATTATAGAAATTTATGTTTTGGTGATTAAGTAAAAAGTAAAAATTTAAAATTAAAAAGTAAAAATTTAAAAAAGATATTGGATAATAAAAGTTTTATTCGCTTTGCTTGTTTAATAGGATTGTAATGTTCAAGAGGTTCAATAAGTTCAATGAGTTCAAAAGGTTGGAAGCATTTTCCAATAATTAGCATATTTGTTTTATAAAAAAAACTTTGTGCCTTTGCATCCTTGATCCTTTGCGAACTTTACGTGAAACAACAAACAACAAACATCAAACAACAAGCAACAAACAACAAACAACAAACAACAAACAATAAACAACAAACAATAAACAACAAACAATAAACAACAAACAAAAAAAATAAAAATAAATTTTGCTAAACTAAAAACTTTAGTATATTTGTGCTAATCAAATTAGTTTAATTATGTCAAAAGCTGGATTAAATCTGAAGTACTTAAGAAAATTAAGGGGTTGGACGCAAGAGGAATTTGCACAGAAGTTAGATATTAAGCGGTCGTTAATTGGTGCGTATGAAGAGGAACGTGCCGACCCGAGATTGGATGTTTTGGAAAT
>CANFUJ010000023.1 GCA_947450165.1 Chitinophagaceae bacterium | reverse complement strand
TTTGTATTCATATCTATCGCAGTATCCCACATCGTTTTTATTACGCCATCTAAACTAACTTTTGCAAAATCAGGTGTACTTTGAAGGGCCAATTGGGAAGCAGTTATTGCTTTAATGGCACCCATAGTATTTCTTTCAATACAAGGAATTTGAACCAACCCTTTTATAGGATCGCATGTTAATCCCAAATGATGTTCCATAGCAATTTCGGCAGCCATCAAAACTTGACGTTGTGTGCCACCCATACATTCGGTTAATGCAGCGGCAGCCATTGCACTACTCACGCCTATTTCTGCCTGACAACCACCCATAGCTGCAGATATGGTAGCGCCCTTTTTAAAGATGCTTCCAATTTCTGAAGCCGTCAATAAAAATTGAATGATTTTTTGTTCTTCATTTCCTTTACAAAAAGCAATATAATACATCAACACCGCAGGAATAACACCCGCTGCCCCATTTGTAGGCGCTGTCACTACCCTTCCAAAAGATGCATTTTCTTCATTTACTGCTAATGCAAAACAACTTACCCAATCTAAAATATAACTGAAATCATGTCCGCCTTTTTTGATGCATTCCAGCCAAGATTCATAAGCTGTATAATTGGAATTAATCAGTAATTTTTTATTCAAATCAAAAGCGCGTCTTTTTACATTTAACCCTCCAGGCAAATGGCCTTTCGTGTGACAGCCTTTATAAATACAAGCTTTCATGGTTTCCCATATTTTTAAAATGCCATTTCTTGTATCCATTTCTAAACGCCATGCCGTTTCATTTTCTAACACAACATCACTAATATTTAAACCCGTTTTACGACACCAATGTAAAAGTTCATCCGCTGTGTTTATGGGGAAAGGCAATTCTATTTGTTGATTAGATTGTAAATCATCTCCTTCTTTAACCACAAAGCCGCCTCCTATTGAATAATAAGTAAAAGACAAATTATCATTTTTAAAAGCAACTAAAAACGATAGCGCATTGGGATGAAAAGGCAAAGATTCTTGAAACAAAAATTCAATATCTACTGATGGATCGAAATTAATTTCATTAGTGTTGCCTAATTTGATTTTTTTTTCTTGAGCGATAGAAGCAATTGTTTCGCCAATAGAATCAACATTTATTGATACTGGATCTGCATTTATTAAACCCAATTGAACAGCAATATCTGTTCCGTGTCCGATACCTGTTTTGGCTAATGAACCATACAATAAAACTTTGAGACCTATAACATCATTCAACTTTTCAAGCGATTCCAATTCTTTCACCATTCGTTGTGCAGCACGCCAAGGACCGAGTGTGTGACTGCTGCTTGGCCCAATGCCAATTTTAAACATGTCGAAAATAGAAATCGCTTCGTGTTTCAAAATAGGATGATTTTATTGTACTGCCTTTAACGACATTTCAAATTTTATGTATGAATTTGCAGGCAAAATGATGTTGCCCAACTGATCTCTTTGGTCATTATTTCCATACGCCAATGATGGTGGAATATACATAACAATTGAACCTCCAGCTTTTACCAATGGCATCACTTTTTGAACGCCCGTAATCAAAGTACCCAATGTAAAAGAAATACCAGCATCGTCTAAATTGCTATCAAAAGCATTCCCATATCCAAATCTGTAAGCGCTATAATTTACCAACATGGCGCTACACAAATCTGGATTAGCACCAGTTCCTTCACTTGTGATTTTATAAAAAACACCACTTGGGTGTTGTGTCAAATCGGTAATATTATTGCTCGCAAAAAAAGATTGCATATAAGCAATTTCAGTAGACGAGGCCACATATTGTTGATCTCTATAACCGCATTCTACTTCTTTAAAACATGACCCCAAAGTAGTTGACAGCATGAATAAAATCCCTAAAACTTTAATTTTCATTTTTCTTATTTTTTTCTTTTAATTAATTGTCAAGTTGTTTTTTATCTTCTTCTGTTTTTTCTAAATACTTTTTTTGTTTTGCCTTTAATTCGTTGTAAAGTTGCTCGTCCATTTCCCATTTAAAATGCATTTTAAAATAAGCAAAAAAAAGGATGGATAAAAAGAAACCAATGATAATAGCAAACATAGATGAATTTGCTCGTTGAGAGATTTTTGTGTACCATTCTGGTGAGAAAAAATATACCCCAATTAATGACAAAAATAAAGATCCGCCAAAAATCAAAGCCATGGGAAGACCTCTTTTAAATTTGCTGCTTGTTGTACTGTAAGGAATTCTTACATTTTCCCAATGAGTAATAAATCTATTTTCAGAATCAGATAACATGACGTAAAATTAGTTGAATTTGTTTAAAACATCGAATAAGTATGTTATATTGCAATTAGCTTATTTTAAAATAAGGCTACTCAATAGCCAAGCAGAAAAAATCCTTTTACTTTTCAAAATGTGATTTATTTGTCATTGTTTTTTATATAATATTGTAACCATGAAAATCGAACAGTTGTTAATTTCATTTTTTGTCCAAAACAAAAAATTTTCATTGCAAGGCATTGGGAGTTTTTATTTATTGGCAGATCCAATTGTTTCGAAAGATGATACACAAAGTTTTATTTTTCCTGAAAATAGCATTGAATTCAAATCAGATAAAAATACTGAACAAGATGAGTTGCTAATACAATACATTTCAGAAATTACAAAAAAAATAAAACCCCTTGCAACCTCAGATTTGGAATCTTTCACAATACTGAGTAAGCAATTTTTGAATTTAGGCAAGCCAATTGTTTTAGATGGCATTGGAAGCATCACAAAGAAAAAAGAAGGAATAATAGAGTTTACACAAGCAAACAAAATTGTGATACATAATGAAACTGCCTCGGAGTATGACACTAAAGAAATGGGTGATCGCTTTTTAAAAAACACAAATAAAGATATCAGTTCTAAAAAAACTAAAAAAAGTAATTTAATGTTCTTTAGTTTGATATTAATGTCAATTTTTTTAATTGCGTTTGCAATTTATTATTTTCTACAAAATTCAAAAAAGGATACACCGCAATCCAATGATGAAAATGTAATAAAGCCTATCCAAAACGACACTTCACAAATAAAAAAAGACTCGTTATCAACTTTAGATTCAACCCAATTGGTAAAAGTAGACAGCATCCGAAATTTTAAAATTATCGTTCGAACTTATAAGTCGCTGACTCAAGCAAAAAAAGGGTATAAATCTTTATCAGAATCCAAATATGGTAAAGACTTAATGATGTACACAAAGGATTCAATTCAATTTTATTTGGCGATACCGATAACTGCAAATTTAAATGACAGCTTAAAAATTAAGGATTCAATCATCAAGCAATTTGGCAAAAATGCAATAATTGATTTGAACTAGATTTATCACGTGATATATTTTTATTCATTATAACTTACTTGAAGCTGTTTTATTTTGAATTTTAAAAAAAAAGCCCACTCTAATTAAAGAGCGGGCTTTCTAATAAATGATTCTGAATTTTTATTAATACCCCATTCCACCCATATCAGGTGCGCCACCATGCATTTGAGGTTCGTCTTTTTTAGGCTTGTCGGCAATTACACATTCTGTAGTTAACAACATACCAGCAATTGAAGCTGCGTTTTCTAATGCAACACGACTCACTTTAGTAGGATCAATAACGCCAGCTTTGAACAAGTTTTCGTATGTTTCTGTTCTTGCATTAAATCCGAAATCGCCTTTCCCTTCTTTAATTTTTTGAACTACAATTGAACCATCAATTCCTGCATTTGCAGTTAAAGTACGCATTGGTTCTTCTAAAGCACGACGAACGATTTGCATTCCAGTTTGTTCATCTTCAATTTGACCTTTTACTTTTGCATCTAAACTTGCCACCGCACGAATATAAGCAACACCACCACCTGGAACGATACCTTCTTCAACAGCAGCACGGGTTGCATGTAAAGCATCGTCTACTCTATCTTTCTTCTCTTTCATTTCAACCTCAGTTGCAGCACCTACATAAAGTACCGCTACACCACCTGCTAATTTTGCCAAACGCTCTTGTAATTTTTCACGATCGTAATCGCTGGTTGTGTTTTCAACTTGTGCTTTAATTTGGTTTACCCTTGCAGTGATATCCGTTTTCTTTCCTTTTCCACCAACAATTGTAGTGTTGTCTTTATTGATGGTTACTGAAGCTGCTTGACCTAAATAAGTTAAATCTGCATTTTCTAATTTGTATCCTTGCTCTTCGCTAACTACGATACCTGCAGTAAGGATTGCAATGTCTTGTAACATCTCTTTTCTTCTATCGCCAAAACCTGGTGCTTTTACAGCGGCTACTTTAATGGTGCCACGTAATTTATTTACAACCAAAGTTGCTAACGCTTCACCTTCTAAATCTTCAGCGATGATTAATAAAGGACGGCCGGTTTGAGCTACTTTCTCCAAAATATGAAGAATGTCTTTCATTGCTGAAACTTTCTTGTCATAAATTAAAATGTATGGATTTTGTAATTCAGCTTCCATTTTCTCGCTGTTTGTAACGAAGTATGGAGATACATATCCTCTGTCGAATTGCATACCTTCAACTACATCAACTGTAGTATCTGTACCTTTTGCTTCTTCAACGGTGATAACCCCTTCTTTACCCACTTTTGCAAAAGCTTCTGCAATTAGTTTTCCAATTGTTTCGTCATTGTTTGCAGAAATTGTTGCTACTTGTTGAATTTTTTTGCTGTCGTTTCCAACCGTTTGAGATTGACCTTTCAAATTTGCCACTACTAAAGAAACAGCTTTATCAATACCGCGTTTCAAATCCATTGGATTAGCCCCAGCTGCAACCATTTTCAACCCTTCGCTAATGATGGCTTGTGCCAACACGGTAGCTGTTGTTGTTCCATCTCCAGCAATATCAGCCGTTTTTGAAGCCACTTCTTTAACCATTTGAGCACCCATATTTTCAATTGGATCTTCCAGTTCTATTTCTTTAGCTACAGTAACACCATCTTTAGTTACTTGTGGTGCGCCGAATTTTTTATCAATTACTACGTTTCTTCCTTTTGGTCCAAGGGTTACTTTTACCGCATTAGCCAAGGTGTCAACGCCTTTTTTCATTTTATTTCTTGCTTCGATATCGAAGAATATTATTTTAGACATGGTTGTTATAATTTTAAAAAGTTAATGAATAAGTGCAATTAAAAAGTAAAAAATCAAAAGTAAAAAATCGATTTTTTGAATTTTTAATTTTGAATTTTGAATTATACGATCGCCAAAATATCTGATTCTCTCATAATCAAATAATCTGCGCCTTCTACAGAAATTTCAGTTCCTGCATATTTTCCATAAAGTACAGTATCCCCTGCTTTTACAGTTACAGGTTCATCTTTTTTACCAGGACCGGCTGCAATTACAATGCCTTTTTGTGGTTTCTCTTTTGCTGTGTCTGGAATAATAATTCCTCCAGCAGTTTTTTCTTCTGCCGCTGCTGGTTTTACAATTACTCGATCATGCAATGGAGTAATGTTTAACTTTTTTGCCATAGTTCTATTTTTTGTGTTTTTAAAATTGAATTTATATAATCCTGCAAATGTAGGCGAATATTATACCAAACATACCAATTGGAATTGTTGGCATATTATTAACAAGTATGTCAGCAACAAACCTATCAAATGCGACATTTTTTCATTTTTTTTGAATAGAAATATAATTTTCAACCAAATCAGTTCTTGAAAAAGAGAAATTTATTTTAAAAAAATAAGCTAAAACGATTCTAATTGAATGCTAGGTTTGAACAGATATTCCCTTAAATTTGCAATCCCTATAAAAGGAACTCAGATGATTAGCAGAAGAAATATTCGGGTAAATGTAATGCAAACGCTTTATGCAATTGACAACATCAATAATGAAATGGGGCAGCCTGAACGTCTTAAATTACTCCGAAATAAAATTAATGATTCTCAAAACTTATTGGCATATCTGTTATATTTTGTCACCGAAATTGCACGATTTGCAGAAACAGATGCGCATCAAAAGGCAAGTAAACATTTACCTACAGCACAGGATTTAAACATCAATACTAAAATTGCAGGTAATGAATTGGTTTGGAAAACTATAGAAAACAAGTACTTTTCACAAGTAGTAAAAAATGAAAAATTCGAGCATTTGTTGAACCAAGATTTGTTAAAAAAAATGTACAACAAACTAGTACTTTCTGATGAGTACGCTGATTACATTGAATTACAATCTAGAGAGAAGAAATCAGAAAAGAAAATCCTTGAGTATATTTTGAATCAGTTGTTATTGCCTAATGAGGATTTTATACAACATATCGAAGAGCTTTTTATCAATTGGGACGACGATGGCGAATTGATGCAAACCTTGGTTTTGAACTATTTCAACAAACCCAATAATTTCAATTTCATCAGCATTTTAAGTGATGAAAAAAGAAAGTTTTCGGAAGACCTTTTGGAAACGGTGATTGAGAAAAATGAATTTGTAATGGAATTGATAAAGCCCAAATTAAAAAACTGGGATGCGGACAGAATAGCTTCTTTAGATTTGATTATATTACAAATGGGTGTTTGTGAATTTTTATTTTTTGAAACCATTCCCACTAAAGTAACCATCAACGAATATATCGATATAGCAAAAGCATACAGCACTGTTCAAAGCGGTCAATTTGTAAATGGATTGCTAGATAATATTCACAAAGAGCTAACTGCTGAAAATAAAATTGTCAAAAAAAATCATAAACAAAACTAATTACACTTATGAAAAAATTATGTTTTTTAATTGTTGCTTGTGGCGTTTTAATGTATAGTTGCGACATCAGAAAAAAAGAGAAAAAAACTCCAGCAACTTCAGTCTCAAAACAAACCATCACAGATCCTACCACTGTAGAAATCATTGATTCGGTTTATGATTTTGGAACAATCAATGAAGGAGATATTGTTGAATTCAGTTTTCGTTTTAAAAATACTGGTAACAAACCTTTAGAAGTTTCAGACGCAAAAGCCAGTTGTGGCTGCACGGTTCCTGAAAAACCAACAGCACCAATAAAGCCAGGAGAAATGGGATTTATTAAAGTAAAGTTCAACAGTGATAGAAAACCTGGTGAAGCACACAAATCAATTACGGTAACATCAAATGCAAATCCTGAATTTCCTGAGTTATATTTAAAAGGAACCGTAATTGGAAAAAAAGAAACGAATTAAATCTTAAAAATAAAACACATGGAATTATTACAAGCAGCTCCAGGCGGAGGAATGTCGAATTTGATTATTATGGGTGCCATGATTTTGGTATTCTGGTTATTCATGATCAGACCTCAAGCAAAAAAAGCGAAAGAACAAAAGAAATTCATCAATGACTTGCAAAAAGGCGATAAAATTGTAACCATTGCTGGCATTCATGGTACAATCAACAAAGTAAATGAAGATGGTACTTTGAGTTTAGAAGTTAGTCCAGGTAGCTACCTTAAAATTGAAAAAAGTGCTTTAAGCATGGAATGGACTGCCAACATCAACAAAGTTGCAACAGAAGTAAAAAAATAAATTGCTTTAGTGTAAGGTTAGTCGTCGATTAACCTTACACCAATTTTTACAATTCAAATGCCAATCAAATGCTTAAAATTGGACTCACTGGTGGCATTGGAAGCGGTAAATCAACAGTAGCTTCCATTTTCGAAGTGTTGGATATTCCTGTTTATTATGCAGATCATGTTGCCAAACAATTGATGCAGGAAGATGAGTCGTTGATTAATTCCATCAAACTAAATTTTGGCGATTCTTGCTATGAAGACGGTAAACTAAACCGTGCTTATTTATCTTCTATTGTTTTTAATGATAAAAGCAAACTCGAATTATTGAATAGCATTGTACATCCAGCAACAATTGCACACGCCGAAAACTGGATGCGCAACCAAACTGCACCTTACTGCATCAAAGAAGCGGCATTAATTTTCGAGAGCAATTCTAATAAAAATTTAGATTATATAATCGGTGTTCATTCACCCGAAAATTTGCGAATCAACCGAATAGCTTCAAGAGATCAAATTTCTGAAAGCGAAATAAAAGCGAGAATTGAAGCACAAATGAATGAAACTGAAAAAATGGCCAAATGCGATTTTGTAATAAACAACAATGAAATAGAATTACTGATTCCGCAAGTGATTTCTATTCATCAAAAGCTGATTCATTCAAATTAAATTAGCTCAATTCCGAAAGTGCTATCCTTAATTTAGAAAAACCTTTTTCAATATTTTCAATGCTGTTTGCAAAAGACAATCTGATGCAATTGGGCGCACCAAATGCGGCACCAGTAACGGTTGAAACATGCGCCGTATTGAGTAAATACATACACAAATCATCTGCATTGGCAATCAAATCTCCTTTTTTGGTTTTTTTTCCAAAATAAAAAGACACATCTGGAAAAACATAAAATGCGCCGGGTGGCATCATGAATTTTATATTGGGAATCTCATGTAGAAAATTCATCACTTTTTCTCTTCTAATTCTAAACGCTTCGAGCATATCCATAGTAGGTTTCATATCGCTCAATAATGCAGTTATTGCAGCCCTTTGTGCTATTGAATTTGTAGCGCTGGTAAACTGTCCTTGAATTTTATCACATGCGCGTGCGATTTCTACTGGCGCTGCTAAATACCCTACTCTCCAACCTGTCATGGCATATCCTTTACTTAATCCATTTATAACAATTGTTCTGTCTTTTATTGATTCGAATTGTGCAATACTTTCATGGGCACCCACATAATTGATATACTCATAAATTTCATCACTCATGATATAAATTTCGGGGTGTTGTTCAAAAACATTTACCAAAGATGCCAATTCGCTTTTTGTGTAGATGGAACCTGTTGGATTACAAGGTGAAGAAAACATGAATAATTTAGTTCTTGAGTTGATGTTCTCTTCTAGTTCTTTGGCTGTGATTTTATAGTCGTTTTCAAAACTGGTGTTTACCAAGATGGGCTTACCCCCTGCTAGTTTCACAATTTCACTATATGTAACCCAATAAGGTGTTGGAATAATCACTTCATCCCCTTTATCTACTAAAGCCAATACCAAATTAGCGATACATTGTTTTGCACCAGTGCTAACTACAATTTGATCTGGTGTGAAATGTAGACCATTGTCTCTCAATAATTTCGTACAAACAGCTTCCCTTAAATCCAAATAACCAGCAACTGGTGTGTAATGGCTATAGTTGTCATCAATGGCTTTTTTGGCAGCATCTTTAATGTGTTGAGGAGTATCAAAATCGGGTTCACCCAAACTTAAATCGGTAATATCTAACCCTTGTGCCCTTAAAGCCCTCCCCATTTTGGCCATTTTCAATGTTTCGGGTTCTTTAAATCGATCAAGTAATGAAGAAAAATGCATAAGCAAAAAATGATGTTTAGTTGTTTTTAATCTAAAGCCGTTTTTTAGAAAATATTGAATTTAGCTAGGCCTATTTGTTCCATTTGGAATAAATTCTGAAAATAAAATCAAATTTATAGAAATTTTTAAAGAACACTCCTATTTTTTGTAGCTCAATTTTTACAATTTCTAGCACGATTGGTTTTATTTAGTCACATTAGCTTAAAAACCATAAAAATTAAAACGATACTTCACTTTTAATAAAAATCTTTTTCCCCTATATTTGCACACCTAAGTTAATTTAGGGATTATTGTAAATAACGACACCTTTAATCAACATTTAAAAATTAAATCCTTTTAAGTACAGAAGGATAGATTTTTTAATGTTTTTTATTCGTGAAATAAAAAAGACAAACATGAAACTGAAAGGGTTAGTATGGTTTTTCACCATCGCATTAGTGATCATCTCTCTTTGGGAGCTCTCTTACACATTTGCTGTACGTAACTATGAAAGCACTGTAAAAGCACAAGCAGAAAAATTAGTAAAAAAGCAATCAAAAGGGTTGTCGCCAGAGGAAAGAGATGCCTTGGTAAAAAATAAAACACAAAAGATTTTAGATAGCACAAAAGATAAAGAAATTTACTTAGGCGCAACTTACCAAAAATGTAAAGAAAACGAATTAAATCTTGGTTTGGATTTACAAGGCGGTATGAGTGTTACTATGGATGTTAGCTTAGAAGGAATGATAAAATCTTTAAGCAACAACCCAAAAGATGCTCAATTGTTGAATGCATTAAGAACGGCAACTGCTCAAAAAGCGAGCAGTGAAGCTGATTACATCACTTTATTTAGTGATGCATTTATCAAACAAAACGGAAATGGCAAATTATCTGCATTGTTTGCTGGTCCTGGAAAAGAAGTAAAAATTGATGATAATGACGAAGCGGTTATCACAAAAATCAGAACCATTGGAAAAGGCGCAATCAACCAAACCTATAAAATCTTGGTTAAGCGTATCGACAAATTTGGTGTTGCTCAACCTAACATTAACTTAGACGAAAACAAGGGTGTAATTAACGTAGAATTAGCGGGTGTAAATGATCCTGCTAGGGTTAGAAAATTCTTACAATCTTCTGCTAACCTACAGTTTTGGGAAGTTTATCAAATAGATGAAATTGCTAACTCATTAAAGTTGGCTGACGATAATTTAAAAAATTATCTAAATGGTGTAAGCGTTGGAGATACTGCAAAAGCAAAAGATTCTACTTTAGCTAAAAAGAATTTAAATCCATTCTTCACTGTAATCAACCCAATAGATGTTCAAACAGACAACAACGGAAAACGTTTTTATTCTCCATCAATTGGTAATGTAGCATTAAAAGATACAGGGGTATTTTTCAGTTACATGAATAACGATGTTGTGAAAAATGCACTTCCTTCAAACTTGAAATTCTTATTTGGTATTGAAGAGAAATCTGCAAAAGGAAACATTCGTTATTTCCCATTATATGCAGTTAAAACAATAGTTGGAAGTGAAAAAGCGCCTTTAGAAGGTGATGGTGTAGAAGAAGCACATCAAGATTTTGATGAGATGGGAAAACCAGCGATCAAAATGACCATGACAAATTCTGGTAGTAAAATCTGGGCCAGATTAACAGGTAAAAATGTTGGTCGTCCAATTGCTATTGCTTTAGATAATATCGTATATAGTGCGCCAAATGTAAATGGTGCTATTGAAGGCGGAAATTCTGAGATTTCTGGAAAATTCACTGTTGAAGAAGCTCAAGATTTAGCGAACATTTTAAAGTCTGGTAAATTAGATGCTCCTGCTAAAATTGTTGCAGAACAAGTGGTTGGACCAACTCTAGGTAAAGAAGCGGTAAACGGTGGTATCATGTCATTCTTTATTGCATTTGGAATAATATTCTTATTAATGTTGGTTTATTATAACACAGGTGGATGGGTTGCTAACACTGCATTAATTTTCAACTTGTTATTTACAATTGGAGTTTTGGCATCTTTAGGATTTACATTAACAGCTGCTGGTATCGCTGGTTTAGTATTAACCATCGGTTTAGCGGTAGATACCAACGTAATTATATTTGAAAGAATAAAAGAAGAACTTACAAAAGGTAAATCTTATGAAGATTCTGTAAACGAAGGTTATAAGCGTTCTTTGGCACCAGTTATTGATGCGCACGTTACTTCTTTACTTACAGCTATCATTTTAGCTATATTTGGATTAGGCCCTGTATTGGGTTTCGCTACTACGCAAATTATTGGTATCCTCTTATCATTATTCTGTGGAATCTTGGTATCTAGATTATTTACAGAAATTTGGACCAACAAACAACGTCATTTCAATTACTTCACAGGACTTTCAAAAAGAGTTTTCAAGCATGCTAATTATAAATTCATTGAATACAGAAAGATTGCTTACGTTATTTCTGCAATTGTATTGTTAGCAGGTGTTGCTTCTTTCTTTGTTGGATTCCACCAAGGGGTAGAATTTAAAGGTGGTAGAAGTTACACCATTGCTTTTGATCAAAAAGTAGATGCAGATAAATTCAGAGATGATTTGAAAAAAGAATTGGATGGTGACAATATTACGTTGAAAACAGTTGGTGAAGACGGCAAGCACATTAATATTACAACTGCATATTTAAAAGGAATAGATAATGCAGATAGCGCTGTTCAATCAAGAATAATGATGGGATTGAAATCGGTATTACCTGCCAGCACTACTTATGATTCATTTGTAGCAAACAACATTCAAAGTTCAACAACAGTACAACCAAGTATCTCTGATGATTTGAAAAGAGGTGCGATTAAAGCAACCATTTTTGCGATGTTGATTATCTTCTTGTACATCTTCATGCGTTTTCGCGATTGGAGATATTCTGCAGGAACAATCCTTACTTTGTTGCATGACGTATTGGTAACTTTAGCGGTGTTCGCATTCTTTAAAGACATCGTTCCATTCCCATTAGAAATTGATCAGCATTTCATTGCGGCTATTTTAACGGTGATTGGTTTCTCGATGAATGATACGGTAATTGTATTTGATAGAATTCGTGAATATAGTAGAGATATGAAAGGAGAAAGCAAAACAGTCATTATCAATAAAGCCATTAATGATACATTGAGCCGTACGGTGATGACTTCATTAACGGTATTCTTAACCATTTTGATATTATTCATCTTTGGTGGAGAAGTAACAAGAGGATTCGCTTTTGCGATGTTAATCGGTGTAATTACGGGTACGTATTCTTCAATATTTGTTGGAGCTCCGGTATTGGTTGATTTTGCAAAAGACAAACCATTAGGTGCAGCAAAAGAAGAAAAAGAAAGAGTGAAAGCTCCAGAACTTTAATAAAACTAAATATCTTACAATAAAAAAATGCCTCCTAAAAAGAGGCATTTTTTTTGTATTAAGGTAAAAAATTTGTTGCTAATTTCTCAGTAATAGATTGTTGTTGACTTGATGCTGGATTTGATTTTGTTCCAATGGGAGAATTCAACACCAAACACCAAACTTGTGATACAAAATCATTTAATAAACAAGTAATCTACTTTTTAATAATTTTAAAACTAAAGAAATCCTATTTCTTTCTAAAAAATAACCTAACTGGAACGCCTTTAAAATCGAAGTTTTCACGGAGTTTATTTTCTAAATAGTTTTTGTATGGTGTTTTAACATCATCTGGATAATTGCAAAAGAATGCAAATGTTGGTGTATGTGTTGGCAACTGAGTAACATATTTAATTTTGATTGCATTGCCACGTACAACAGGGGGATGATATTGCTCTACTGCTTTCAACATCACATCATTCAATTTAGAGGTAGCTACTTTTCTGTGTTTATTTTCATATACTTCCAATGCCGATTCTATGCTTTTGAAAATACGTTGCTTTTCTGTAACAGAAACAAACAAAATAGGCACATCATTAAATGGCGCAAGTCGTTGGCGCAAATCTTTTTCATAATCTCTTGCGGTGTTGGTTTCCTTTTCCATCAAATCCCATTTATTTACCAAAACCACAATACCTTTTCCTTTGGCAACAGCTAAAGAGTATATAGACAAATCCTGGGCGGTTATCCCCTTACCTGCATCTAATAGCAGTAAACAAATATCTGCTTCATCAATGGCTTTAATTGCCCTTATAACAGAATAAAACTCCAAATCCTCATGAACCTTTGCTTTACGTCTAATTCCAGCCGTATCGATTAAAATAAATTCTTTGTTGAATAAATTATAATGTGTGTGAATGGTATCTCGGGTTGTACCTGCTATATCACTCACAATTGTTCTTTCTTGTCCAACTAATGCATTCAATAAAGAAGATTTACCCACATTAGGTTGACCTATAATAGCAAACTTTGGAATGCCTTCATTAACATCAGTAGCTGCATCATCTTCTTTCATATAAGAGATTACATTATCCAATAATTCGCCGGTTCCACTTCCGCTGATTGAAGAAATGAAAAATATATGTTCAAACCCAAGGCTGTAAAATTCACTGGCCTCAAGCAATCGATTGTGATTGTCTACTTTATTGACAACAAGTACTACAGGCTTCTGACTTCTTCTCAACAGATCGGCCATAGATTCATCGAGGTTTGTAATCCCTGTAGAAACATCAACCATAAAAATGATGGCATTGGCTTCGTCGATTGCGATATTAACTTGCTTTGCAATTTCTCGTTCAAAAACATCATCACTTTCTGGTACAAATCCACCAGTATCAATCAAGTTAAATGTTTTTCCTGCCCAATCTGCAACGCCGTATTGACGATCCCTTGTAACGCCGCTTACGTCATCTACAATTGCCTTTCTTTGCTCAAGCAATCTGTTAAAAAATGTACTCTTGCCAACGTTTGGCCTTCCTGTTATAGCTACTGTAAAACTCATTATATTTTTTGTTGTTTGTTGTTTGGTGTTTGGTGTTGTAACGTACCTCTTAACTAGCTTCTAGTAACCATACTCCTTCAAATACGTATCGTTATCTCGCCATTTTGCACGAACTTTTACGAATAATTCTAAGAAAACCTTACTATCTAAAAATGCTTCAATATCTTGTCGGGCAAGGGTTCCTAATTTTTTTATCATGCTTCCGCCTTCACCAATAATAATTCCTTTTTGCGTTTCTCGTTGAACAATGATATCTGCTGTGATTTTTATCAAAGTTGTTTTTTCTCTGAACTCTCGAATTAAAACTGCACTATGATACGGCAACTCTTCCTGAAATAATTCGAAGATTTTTTCACGAATCAATTCGCTTACAAAAAATTTAGTTGGTAAATCACTTAAATCATCTCCTTCAAAATATGGCGCACCATCTGGAAGATGAGTTAAAATAGATTTTATTAAATCTGAAATGCCTGTTTTATGTAATGCAGAAAGTACCACGATTTCTTTGCAGTAAGATTTCTTACTAAAAAAAGCTTTTAACTCTGTAATTGATTTTACTTTCTTTTCTGCATCCGCTTTGTTGAGTACCAAAATAGTTGGCACTTTCAATCGTAATTTTTCAAAAATCTTATCGGCCTCCTCAGGATCTTCGGTAGAGTCAACCATCAATAAAGCCACGTCCGCATCTTCCAAACTGCCTTTAACAGCTTGCATCATTTTTTCGTGCAACTTATATTTTGGCTCAATGATTCCTGGTGTATCCGAAAAAATTATTTGATAGTCTTTTTCGTTTAATATGGCCTTAATACGATGTCTTGTTGTTTGAACTTTATGAGACACAATCGCCATCTTCTCTCCCATCATTGCATTCAACAATGTGCTTTTTCCGGCATTGGGCTTCCCGAAAATATTTACAAATCCAACTTTCATCCGATTAATTAAATTTAAAAATTACTTCTAACGCTATCAAATAACTATTTTAAAAAGCTAAAATAAAATGATATGGCTAAACAATTCTCGTTTGGACAAAAAAATGCCAAACAATGGAATGTTTGGCAAAGCTATCTTAAATTGTTGGATTATTGCTTAGCTAATATAATCGTTGTTACCTCAGCACCATATACTTTTTTAATTTTCATGCCTGAACAAGAAAAATCGGTTACTGTTCCTAGTTCTGAATTTATGGTAATAGTGCTTTGATTTAAGTTCCAATTTCCACTTTCTGAAGTTGTGGGCGAACATGCAGTTGCTCCCTCTGAAATTACATACGTGTTATTTGAATTTAAGATTAATAAATTATCTTTCTCACATTCATCATAGTACATGAAATAATCAATCTCTGGGGTTTGAGGGTCAGATTTATATAGTATCGACGTTATTTTATACGTACCTAAAATATTGGAAGCACTTAATACACAATTGGAATTTGGAACGACCTCGGCTTTTTTACAACTTGAAAATGTTACAATAAGGTATGCAGCTAATGTGATGATTTTTTTCATAAAATAAGTTTTAGTAAAATTAAATCACATAAAAGCGAGGCAGTAAATTATTGATATGACATCAATTTTGAAAGGCCATGATTTGTATTTAAAATAAAAAAGCCGAACAAAATGCTCGGCTTTAAAATGAGATCGTTTAAAAAACTATTGTCTTGTCATTGTAGAAACAGAAATCTCTCCTGTAGTTGCATCAACTGAAGTTACTTTGAAACTGTTACAAGTAAAATCTGAAATAGTTACCGCTGGTATAGCCGTTCCCATATAGGTTATAGTAAGGCTATTTCCAGACAATGACCAGTTTGCAGTCATAGGGTCTGTTGGAGGTGTGCAAGATGTCGCACCCTCAGAAGTGGTAAATACGCCACTTGCAGACAACGTAATTAAATCATCTTTTTCACAAGCAGCCCAAGTTGCATAATCATCCACAACAGGAGATTGTGCATCCGCTTGAATGGTTGCTGCTGTTGTTTTGTATGTCCCAACAATACTTGTAGCGCTTAATGTACAAGTTGGCGTTACTACATCTTTTTTACAAGAAGAGAATAGCGTTATCGCTAAAAATGATAATCCTAAAATCTTTTTCATAATTTTTTTTGTAAATATATAAAGGAAAATGAAATAAAAAAAGGTCTGAAAAAATCAGACCTTAAAAAGTTGCGAAGAGAAGGATCGAACTTCTGACCTTCGGGTTATGAGCCCGACGAGCTACCGCTGCTCTACTTCGCGAAGCAAAGCTAACGGAATAAATGTTTCTGTCCAAAAGTTATTTTTTAAAAGATATTTTATTTGTTCAGAAAATGAATTTACCATTTTATCAAATTTTCAAAAATATTTTTCACTACTTTTGTTTTTCAATATAATTATTAACTGCTAGAATTTCCGGGGTGCTTTTTATAAAGGCTGAGAACATACCCGATAACCTGCTCAGGATAATGCCTGCGAAGGGAGAAAGATCACTTCTAAGACCAATTGGATAGTACTTATCCGGATGTTCAGCATAATTTAAAACTCATGAAGAAATTCTATTTGATTGCAATGTCAATCTGTTTTAGTGTATCAACTTATGCACAAAAAGAAACATCAAAAAAAGACACCACATTACTTGCGCCCATCGAAATCAATGCCGTAAAAGCTTCTGAAAATGCGCCATTTATCAAGTCTGATATTTCGAAAAAAGAAATTGAAAAATTTAATATCGGCAGAGATTTGCCATTTATAATCAATCAAACACCATCAATTCAAATCAATTCAGATGCAGGTAACGGCATAGGATACACGGGATTTAGAATCAGAGGAACTGATGCATCAAGAATAAACATCACCATCAATGGCGTACCATTTAACGACCCAGAAAGCCAAGGTACATTTTTAGTAAACTTACCTGATATTGCTTCATCTGCAAATGGCATTCAAATACAACGTGGCGTAGGAACTTCTACCAATGGTAATGGTGCATTTGGCGGTTCATTACACATCAATACAAATGAAATTGAAAAAACAAAATCACTTTGTTTCAGCAATTCTTTTGGTAGTTTTCAGTCCTTTAAAAATAGTTTAATGTTAAACTCCGGACTAATAAAAAACCATTACATATTTAGCGGTCGATTAAGTAATATTCAAAGTGATGGATATGTAGATCGATCAAAGAGTAGATTACAATCTTTCTTTACAAGTGCTGCCTATGTTGATGATAAAAAATCAATTCGATTGAATATTTTTTCTGGAAAAGAAAAAACAAATGCAGCTTGGTTTGGTATTAATCAAGCTACATTAGATTCCAACAGAACATATAACCCAGCTGGAAATGAAAAACCAGGCACACCCTATGACAACGAAACTGACAATTACACACAAACACATTATCAATTGTTTTTCAATAATAAAATTAATCAAAAATGGAGTAGCAATATTGCACTATTTCTGATTCGGGGAAAAGGATATTTTGAGCAATATAAAGCAGATGCCTCGCTTGAAAGCTATGGGTTGCCCAATTACATTAATGGAACCGATACTGTTACAAATTCAGATATAATCAGACAATTGTGGTTGGATAATTATTTTTATGGAAGTAATTTTTATGCCCAATACAAAAATGAAAAAACGCAATTAAATATAGGTGCTACGATAAATAATTATGATGGCAAGCATTACGGAATTATTACAAAATCTATTACAGCAAATGCTATTCCATCAAATTACAAATGGTACAATTTAACTGCGAATAAAAAAGAAGCTGCTTTATACACTAAATGGACACAATCCTTAAACAGCAACTGGCAAACATATGTAGATGTACAATTTAGAAAGGTACAATACAATATCAATGGATTTAAAGACAATCCTTCATTGTTGTTAAAAAACAACTTTGCATTTTTAAATCCCAAAGCTGGTATAACTTACAACAACAAAACATGGAAGCTTTATTTATCTTATGCAAACGCAAATAAAGAGCCCAACCGAGATGATTTCGAGGCCAATATTAAAGATGCTCCAAAAGCTGAATCATTACACGATTTTGAATTTGGTATAGAAAAACATCAATCGAAATACACATGGAGTTTTAATCTGTATTACATGCTTTATAAAAACCAATTGATCCTTACAGGTAAAGTAAATGACGTTTATGCATATACAAGAACGAATATTCCAAATAGTTTTAGAGCAGGTATAGAATTAGAAGGGAAAATAAAACCATCTAAAATAATTACTATTTCAGGGAATGCAACTTTCAGCATGAATAAAGTAAAAAACTTTACTGAATACATTGACAACTATGATACCTATATTCAGGAAACAAAGTTTTATAAAACGGCTACCTTATCCTTTTCACCATCAATAACTGCTGCTGCAGACATTACAATTACTCCACTAAAAAATCTAACCATCGATTTGATGAGTAAGTATGTATCAAAACAATATTTAGATAATACTACAAATGAGGGAAGAAAAATAGACGGTTATTTTATAGAAGATGTAAAGGTTTGTTATGATGTAGTGTTGAAAAACAAAAACACAATTCAACTTTTCTTACAGGGGAATAATATTTTTTCAAAAAAATATGTAGCTAACGGATACAAGTTCAGTTATATTTATGGAGGCGCTTTTTCAACTGAAAATTATTACTATCCGATGGCAACATTCAATTTCATGGCAGGAATTACCATTAAACTCTAGAGAATAAATGCTATTTATTTTCGAATTTTTGTTTCCATGCCAGCATTCCACCAGCTAAGTTAAAAACATTTTTAAACCCAACTGTTTCGAGCATCAACGCGGCTTGCATGCTGCGTTGACCGCTTCTGCAGTAACAAATAATTTCTTCCTCTTTTAACGACTCAATTTCGTCGATTTGCATCGTTTGTATTTGGCCTAAAGGAAGTAGAATTCCGCCAATGTTAAATTCAATGTGTTCATCAGGTTGACGAACATCAATCAAGTTAATGCTTTCGTTATTTTTTAGTTTCTCTTGTAATTCTTCTGGGTGAATCAATTGCATATTATTCGACAGTTTTTAATGAATCAATAGGCGTTTTCATTTCAACAGAAAGCCACAAATCTAGAAGTTGGCCGGGTTGTATGTACACTGGTTCTTTTTGGTCATTGTATTTTGGGGGCATCTGTTTCCAAATATATGCAGAAGCCGTATCAGAAACATCGTTGTCAGGAATAACCGCGCCTAATATGATGCCATTTTCATCCAAAATTATTTTAGCTTCATTATATGTCATACCAACCAAATCTGGAACCAAAATGGCTTCTTCTTGTAATCCTCCGCCAACAATCAAATCGACATGGCTACCCCAAGGCAGTTTTGTACCTGATGCTATTTTATCCCCTCTAAATAACTGGTCTATCACGGACCCTCTCATAAAATCGGGCTTAAAGATAGTATCGCCTAAGCTTAAATGATTTCTCCTCAACATTTCAAGTGCAAAATTTAATGATTTACCTTGTAATGCGGGCATATCCACTAGTGGTAGTGTAACTCTGTTTACCGTTAAAATAACAGTTCGGTTTATTTTTACTGTACTTGATTGTTCAGGAATTTGTTTGAGTACAATACCCTTTTTTGCCGTATCGGTATATACAGAATCTTGGATTAAAACATCGAACCCTTGAGATTCAAGAATCTTTATCGCTTCTGAGGTATTTTTCCCAACAACGGAAGGCACCTTTAAATATTTGCCATTATTTGTTATTACGCCAAGCATTTGAAGTGCGAAAAAAAAGATAGCAAATGCAATTATAATTGCAACCAATAAATTAACCCAAAAAGGACGATTTGTTATAAATTTAAACACCTACAAAATATTGAATAAGTAAAAAAATATCATCAAACTTACAATTTATTAATTAAAAGCACTCCTCTAAAAGTTTGCTATAAAATTCTTGCAAACTCCATCCCATCGCTTTTACTTGTTGCGGAATGATGCTTGCAGCACTTTGTCCGGGTACTGTATTTATTTCGAGTAAAAATGGCATTTCCACATTTTCGTTATAAATAAAATCAATTCTAACAACACCGTTACAATTGAAAACCTGATATGCTTTTTTTGCTTCATTGCAAATTTTCGTTGCCATAGCATCCGTGATTTTTGCTGGGGTAATTTCTTCACTCGCGCCTTCATACTTCGCCTGAAAATCAAAAAACTCGTTCTGTGTAACAATTTCAGTAATGGGCAATGTAATGATTTCACCTTTTGTTTTAAACACACCTATAGTAAACTCTCTCCCACTGATATACTCTTCCACCAAAACCTGATCATCTACATTAAACGCTTTTGCTACAGCATTACTCAAATCTTCAGGTTGATTTACTTTGCTCATACCCAAACTACTCCCTCCGTTATTGGGCTTTACAAAAACAGGCAATGTTAGTTCTTTAAGCAAATCATCCATTTCAAATGAAGTATGTTTAAACAAATGCATTGATTTGGCAACTGGAATTCCGGCAAATGCTGCCACTGCTACAGTGTATCTTTTATTGAATGTAATGGCCGATGATGTTACATCACATGATGTGTAAGGAATGTTTAAACAATCGAAATAGCCTTGAAGTTTTCCATCTTCCCCTGGAGTACCATGCAACCCAATCATTACTGCATCAAAATGAATTTTTTCAGCTCCAATTTGAAGTGTAAAATCATTTTTATCTATTGATATTTTTTGCTTGTGTTCATCAGTATAAAACCAACCATCAACGTTAACATCAATTAAAAAAACATTCCACTTTGTTCTGTCTAAATTTTCAAAAATAGTTGCAGCACTTTTATATGAAATAACAGATTCTCCTGAATATCCACCAGTAACCAAAGCAATATTTTTCTTCATATTTGAGTAAATTTTGAGCAAAGAAACAAAAAATGATTTAAGGATTTTGAATAATTAATTCCCTAACCCTTCGTTTCCTGAATTTAATAAAAGTTTCCATTTCCCATCTGGTTGTTTTTTCCAAATGTTTGTATAGTTACCATAAAACAAGGTATCGTAATCTTTGGGCTTTAAAATATACACCCCATAAGTAAATCCTAAATCTCCAGATGCGCCAACTTCTGCATGTTGCGGATCCCAAGTTAATGAATAATCTTGGTCGTTTTGTTGCGCTAAATAATCTATCGCCTCAGCACCTATAATCGGCAATTCATTTGGTCTAAGCAAAACCCCATTGCTATCTATATATTCAAAATAAGCAAGTTTGATGCCTTCTTTTTCACTTAGATCAGAAAAAGCGCGATCGGTGGACAATAACTCTAACTTGTAATTGGAATGCAATAATGCATTATCAGTTTTTGGCTCCTTGCAAGAAATCAAAAAACATCCAATTATAAAAACAATAAACCGAAAATTGCAATCCATTCTTTTGAAATTATTTGTTGAAAGTTACAAATAAGCAAACTAAATTATTTAAATAGCATAAATATTTTAAAATAAAAAAGCAGCTGTACAAATAAAGTGCAGCTGCTTTTTAAGAACACGTTTTTAACTAAAGATGTAATTTTTCTTTTTTAGCCATTAGCTCATCAACTGTTTCTTTGTACATTTCATCAGGAACGCAACAATCAACAGGGCAAACAGCAGCACATTGTGGCTCTTCATGAAACCCTTGACATTCAGTACACTTATTTGGTGTGATGTAATACGTATCATTGCTAATTGGAGATACACGCTTATCTGCATCTAAAACAGTTCCATCCATTAGGGTAAAGCTTCCTTTTACAGAAGTGCCATCTGAAATCGCCCATTCTACGCCACCTTCATAAATAGCATTATTAGGACATTCAGGCTCACATGCGCCACAATTGATACATTCGTCTGTTATTTTAATAGCCATATTCGTAATTTTGATGTAAAGTAATAATATCGAAATGAAATTACAAAATCGAATTGCAATTTTAATCAAATTAGGTGAATATCTTGAAGCTAATTCACCAGAATGGGAGGCCGCAAAACAAAGTGCTTTCTATAAAAATCCTTGGTTTACAGATTCATTTGTAGAAATCGCAAAAAATAATATTGTTCAATATTTTCTAAATCCTCAATTGTTGGAGAATTGGTGTGCGCATTATTCGATCCCCAATGAACCAAAAGATAAAAAAAATATTGGGATTGTTATGGCTGGAAATATTCCATTGGTGGGATTTCATGATTTCTTATCGGTATTTATTTCTGGTCACCGACAAACCATTAAACTATCCAGTAAAGACGACGTGCTATTAAAACATATCATTGATAAAATGACAAGTTGGGACGTTGAAATAAAAGATTTAATCATAGTTGCGGATCATTTGAAACAATGCGATGCATATATCGCAACAGGCAACAATCAATCTGCAGGATATTTTGAAACTTATTTTGGGAAATATCCAAATATTATTCGTAAAAATAGAACATCCATTGCGTTGCTTGATGGAACAGAAACAGAAGCAGAACTTTTGGAATTATCCAATGATGTGCATCTTTATTTTGGATTAGGGTGCCGTAATGTGTCAAAAATTTATGTTCCTGAAGATTATGATTTTGTTCCGCTTTTACGTGCATTTGATAATTTTAATGCTTTGGGCAACCACCACAAATTCAGAAACAATTACGATTACCAGTTATCAATTTGTTTGATTAACGCTATTCCATACATGACAAATGAATGCACCATTTTATTAGAAAGCAATTTGGTTCACGCGCCGATTAGTGTTCTCTATTATGAGTTCTATTCAAAATCGGAAAACCCCATAGACAAAATGGCAAATCAAGATGAACTGCAATGCATCATTGGGAAAAACCATTTACCATTTGGGAAATCGCAAGTGCCCGGTTTATTTGATTATGCAGACAATGTAGATACCATTCAATTTTTAAGTCAGCTGTAAAATACAATACGTCTAATTTAATGTTAAAGATGACAGACCTGTACTTTCATTTTGTCAGTATATTTTTATATTGCACCCTAGGTATTATTTTTGATAAACAGAAAACAACGTTCACATTTAAACCTTAATATATGAATCTAAAACAAGTATTGGCAACCGTTGGAATTAGCGCCCTTACTACCTTAGGTGTAGTTTGGGGTTACAACAGTTATTTAAAAAACAGTATGATGTATGCAGGACAATCTGCGAATACATTACCCAGCAATTACAGATTAACAGGTAACGGGAATACTCCTCCTACAGGAGTAGCGATTGATTTTACACAACCTTCAATGATTGCATTACCAGCGGTTGTGCATATCAAAACCAAAACAAATGCGAAGCAGGTGAATAACAATTTACCGAGAATGCAACAAAGTCCATTTAGCGATTTTTTTGGTGACGATTTATTTGACCAGTTTTTTGGCGGTGGCAGAATGAATATCATTCCCGAACAAAAAGCATCTGGCTCAGGTGTAATCATCAGCGACGATGGTTTTATTGTAACCAACAATCATGTTATTGAAAATGCGGATGAAATTACTGTAACCTTAAACAATAAAAAAACGTACAAAGCCAAGTTAATTGGAAATGATCCCGCTTACGATTTGGCTGTTATCAAAATAGAGGCACAACAATTGCCTTATTTATTATATGGCAATTCGGATGAGGTAAAAATTGGTCAATGGGTTTTAGCATTGGGTTATCCATTAAACTTAGAAACGACTGTGACAGCAGGAATTGTAAGCGCTAAGGCAAGAAGCTTGGG
>CANFUJ010000022.1 GCA_947450165.1 Chitinophagaceae bacterium | reverse complement strand
CCTTTACTGATTAATCGTCTAACTCTATCCGTTAGTATCTCAGCGCCTGCACCTGGCAAACTATCCATGCCCGCTTCTTTCAATGCCATCAACACCTCGCGGTGTGTGCTTTTTTCGAGTTTGGTGATGTGTGCAATTTCTGGCGGCCCGAGGGTGTGTAATTTAATGTTGGGATAAAGAGATTTTAATTCTTTAAACAAGTTCACATAAAACGACAAACCTAATTCTGGGTGATGACCACCTTGAAGCAATAATTGATCGCCACCATATTTGATGGTTTCTTCAATTTTTTGTTTGTAGGTTTCAATGTCTGTGATATATGCATCCGCATGTCCGGGGATTCTATAAAAATTACAAAACTTGCAATTGGCAATACATACATTGGTTGTGTTTACGTTTCTGTCGATTTGCCAAGTTACTTTTCCATGAGGAACTTGTTTTTTACGCAATTCATCCGCAACAAACATCAACTCCGTTAATGGTGCGTTTTCAAATAAATAAACCCCTTCTTCTACGGTTAGAAATTCGAAATTTATAGCGCGTTCTAATATTTGTTGATAATCCATTTTAAAATTTGTTTGAAAAACATGAAATAAAACACTACTTAGTAATAACAAACAACAAAATTAAGTTCAATTGGTTGTAATTTGAAGAAGAAAAAATGAGAACTGTCCTTTTAATAATATTATTATCAATTAATGGACTATGTGTAAAAGCACAGGAAATAAAAAATAATGTTCAGCCACTAGCAATCATTCCCTTTAAACAAATCAGTGGCGGCGTGATTTTGATAAAAGCGTGTTTAAACAATCACAAAGACAGTTTGAATTTTATACTCGATACGGGTAGTGGAGGTATTTCATTGGATTCAACTACTTCTATTTCACTTGGTTTGAACACATTGGATTCCGATACTATAATTTCAGGAATCGGTGGTTTACAAAAAGTACGATTTGCATTTGATGAATCACTGCATTTTAGCGGATTATCGGTTGACCATCTTGCCATTCATCGATACGATTATCGTTTACTCTCGAATGTTTATGGCGAAAAAATAGATGGTGTTATAGGTGGACCATTTTTTAAAAGATATGTTGTACAAATCGATTTTGAATTGAATCAAATTTTTGTGTTTGCACCTGGAAAATTTAATTACCCTGAGAAAGGAACTTTAATGAAAATGTCTTTACAACCCTTGCCCATACAGCACATTTTGGTAAAAGATAAAAAGAAAGTTGGATTTGATTTTTATTTAGATACAGGTGCTGGATTGCCATTTTTAATGAGCGAACAATTTATACAAGACAGCAATATTTTATCTCCTCAAAAAAACAGTTATCTAATACAAGCTGAAGGTTTGGGTGGAAAAAAACAAATGCGTTTAACCGTAGTAAAATCAATAAAAATGGGTCCATATACCTTTCGAAAAGTACCCACTTATTTATTTAAAGATGATTATAACGTGATCGCCTATCCGCTTTCTGGTGGCTTAATAGGAAACGAAATATTGCGCCGGTTTAATCTAATCATTAACTATGGACAGAATGAAATTCACTTATTACCCAATAAAAATTACTTTGATGCATTTGAATATGGATATAGCGGACTCAATTTGTTTTTGGTAAATGATTGTATAATGGTGGAAGATATTATACCAGAATCACCTGCGGATTTGGCGGGTTTAAAAATTGGCGATGAACTCATTAGTGTAGATGGGAATTTTTCGGGCAACCTGCAACAGTATAAAAATATGCTTCAAGAACCTGAAAAAAAATTGAAATTAATTTTAAAGCGATCGGGCGTACTTTTATCCATAAATATGACCACTTGGAGTATTTTATAATTATTTTCAACATCAACATTTGCAACCCTAACTTTACAACATGATTCAGTACGATAAATTTACTTTAGACAATGGACTTCGTGTATTGGTGCATGAAGATAAAAGCACGCCAATGGCGGTGTTGAATGTATTATATGATGTAGGTGCAAAAGACGAAAGCTTCGACAAGACTGGCTTTGCGCATTTGTTTGAGCATTTGATGTTTGGCGGAAGTAAAAATATTCCTTCTTATGACGAGCCACTTCAAGTTGCTGGTGGAGAGAATAATGCGTTTACCACAAACGACCTTACCAATTATTACTGTCAGTTGCCTGCCGAAAATATTGAAACTGCTTTTTGGTTGGAGAGCGATAGAATGTTGAGTTTGGCATTTAGTAAAAAAAGTTTAGAAGTACAACGTAAAGTAGTATGCGAAGAATTTAAAGAACACTACATCACCAAACCATACGGAGATGTATGGCATAAAATGCGTGAATTGGCGTACACTACCCATCCTTATCGTTGGATGACGATTGGTGCGTCTTTAAAACATGTAGAAGACGCTACACTAGAAGATGTAAAAGCGTTTTTTTACAAACACTATACACCAAGCAATGCCATCTTGGTAGTTGCTGGAAACATAGAAACGGCACAGATGAAGGTTTTGGCAGAAAAATGGTTTGGTTCAATACCTGCTGGAGAAAAATACAATCGACAATTGCCTGTAGAGCCAAAGCAAAATGCTTCACGATTTTTGGAAGTAAAATCAAATGTGCCTTTGGATGCGTTGTACAAATGTTGGCATATGCCTGCGCGTATGGATGACCGATATTATGCTTCTGAATTGATATCAGATATTTTGGGTGGTGGCGGATCGTCACGATTGTTTCAAAGTTTGGTAAAAGAAAAGCAGTTATTTAGCAATATCGATTGTTATCATTTTGGCAGTACAGATGCGGGTTTGATGACGATAGAAGGTAAAATCGTAAAAGGGGTAAACATCAAAGACGCTGAAAATGCGTTGATGGAAGAAATAAAAAAATTGGTTGAAAATGGAATTTCAACTACCGAGTTGGAGAAAGTAAAAAACAAAGCAGAAAGTGCACTGGCATTTGAAGACATGAGTTTGATGAATCGTGCATCCAATATAGCGATGTACGAAAATTTAGGAGAAGCAGAATTAATCAACACAGAGCTTTCGAAATATCAGGCAGTTACCGCAGACGAACTTTTGCAACAAGCACGTATTATTTTTGATGACAACAATTGTAATACCATGCATTATTTAAGCAACAATTAAACAAAGAAATGAACAGAAAAATAGCTCCACAAATAAAGGATGCAGTTGATTATACACTTGCTTTAAAACCTTACGAACATTATCAACTCAACAATGGCATTCAAGTGTATAGTATTGATGCTGGTGCACAAGATGTGATACAATTGGAAATGGTTTTTTATGCAGGTAATTGTTATGACAAATTAAAAGGAATAGCAGCCGCCACAAATTTTCTTTTGAAGAATGGCACCACCAATAAAACAGCTTTTCAAATCAATGAAGCTTTTGATTATTATGGAGGATATTGTAATCGTGCATGTTATAACGAAACTTCTGTAGTAACCTTACATAGTTTATCGAAGCATGTAGATAAATTGCTTCCGATTTTGCACGAAATGCTTACTGATTCTGTGTTTTTACAACAGGAGCTCGACATTTACAAACAAAATACAAAGCAACGATTAAAAGTAAATTTACAGAAAGCAGAATTTGTAGCTGGTCGATTAATTGATAGTTACATTTATGGTGAGCAACATCCTTACGGCGTTTATACCAAACCGTTAGATATTGATGCATTGAACATAGAAGCATGTAAAGCGTTTTATCAAGAGTATTATGTAAATGGCAATTGTACCATTTTTGTTTCGGGTAAAATGCCACATAATTTCAAAGAAAGTTTGAATGCTGTATTTGGTCAATTGACGGTAAACAAAAAGCCAGTAATAAAACCAATTAACAAATCAATCCAAATAGAACAACAAAAATTCAGAATAGATATAGATCCAAATTCAGTGCAGGGTGCAATAAGAATTGCGATGCCTTTTCCAAATCGTCATCATCCAGATTTTAAAAAAGTGATGGTATTGAATACGCTATTCGGTGGTTTTTTTGGATCGCGATTGATGAGTAATATTAGGGAGGAAAAGGGCTATACCTATGGAATTTACAGCTACATACAAAACCACGTTCAGGAATCTGCTTGGGTGATTAGTACGGAAGCGGGAAAGGATGTATCGGAGGCAACGATTGAAGAAGTGTACAAAGAAATGCGCATATTACGAGAAGAAAAAATCGGCGACGAGGAGTTGTTGTTGGTACGTAATTATATGATTGGTGGTATTTTGGGTGAATTAGATGGGCCGTTTCAAATCATGGCGAAATGGAAAAACATTATTTTGAATGACATGGATGAAAATTATTTTTATGATTCTGTGCATGAAATAAAATCGGTGAATGCGGATCAGTTGATGGAATTGGCGAATAAGTATTTGCGTCCGGAGAATTTTTGGGAGTTGGTGGTTTATTAGAGGTTTAAGGGTTGAATTTGCTTCGCGGGTTTAAGGGTTTAATGGTTGATTGATGTTTTGTTTGGGTTTCGCGCAAAGCACGCAAGGGAGCAAAGGCGCAAAGGTGTGTGAGGTTTAAGGGTTTAATGGTTGATTGATGTTTTGTTTGGGTTTCGCGCAAAGCACGCAAGGGAGCAAAGGCGCAAGGGCGCAAGGACGAGGTGGAGGAATTAAGGAATAAGAAACAAAAAATAAGGAAGTGGAGCTCAAATTTTTTCGAAATTCCCAACCTATTGAACTTATTGAACACATTGAACCTATTGAACTTTTTTCTTGAACAATACAATCAATGCTAAAACAATTTAAAGCGCTATCATATGAAAATCATCAAAACCGAATCAGAATATAAAACCGCATTAATAAAATTAGAAAAGATATTTAATGCAAAACCGAATACGCCAAAAGGAGATGAACTGGAATTATTGTCGTTGTTGATTGAAAAATACGAACAAGAGAAATACCCTATTGATATGCCGGATCCAATTGAAGCCATTAAGTTTAGGATGGAGCAGATGGGTTATACGCAAAATGATTTGGCAAAAATAATTGGCTTGAAAAGTAGAGCCAGCGAAATATTGAATAAAAAACGCCCACTTACTTTGGAGATGATTAGAAATTTACATGAAAAAATGAATATACCAACTCAGGTGTTGATACAAGCGTATTGATGGGTTGGGTGGTAAAATTGAATAAATTATTCTTTTAGCAATTTATCTAGAACCTTTTTGAGATAACAAACTTCTTCTTTAAGTTGAGTGATTTGATCTTCGTATAATTTTCTTTCATTTTCGGTAAAACCTTTATTTACCACAAAGCCGTTTCCTGTTTGATTGTGCATCACATTGAAAATCATTTGTTCATTAAATGTCATGATTTCTTCAGGAGCCATTCCAAGTACCTCTGCAATTTTTGAAAGTTTAGAATAAGAAACTTCTGTTTCACCCTGTTCTATTTTAGAATAAGCGCTTTGTGTAATACCCAATTCGCTTGCAATATGCGATTGAGTAAAATTTTTCAACTCGCGAAGCTTTTTAATTTTTTGTCCGAGTTGTAAAGGTTGAAATTCCATTTGTTAGTTTTTTGGTTAAAGATATAAATAAATACGAAAGTGGTAAAGTATGAACAAATGGAATAAATTAAAACGTGTTTTATAATTAATGTTTTTCAAATAGCCTCAAATTTGAATGTATTAAAAACAAGCATTATTTGGCAGATTTACAATATGGAAATCTATTCTTGTTTTATTATAAACATAATTTAAAAAATGGAAAATCAATCTGAACTGAAATGGCACCAAAAAACATCCAGCGTTATTTTATTGCTGGTTTTTTTCTTTCCTCTTGGCCTTTATTTTATGTGGAAAAATGGATCATGGTCTTCAAAAGTAAGGTGGGGTATAACAGGGTTTTTTGTATTGTTGTTGTTGGGGAGTTTGAAGACAGAAAAAGGAACTAATAATTCTGAATCAGAAGAATTAACACAAGAAACCTTAAAAAAGCAAGCGCAAGTTTTTTTACCAGAAAAGGCAACCTTCTTTATAGATCCTTGGTCTGCGTTGGGACAAAACCAAACAATACAAAGCTTGTTTGGTTTAAACGCAGATAAAGATAAATATGGCGATGTTGTTAATTACGTATCTGGCTGGGTGCTATTTAAAATGAAATTAAATATCACTGATTCGAGAAAATCTGCTTATTTAGAAATACCTTTTACATACTACTCGAAGAATTGTTGGGGAAATGAAAATAAAGAGGGTAAACTGTATTTCTTTAAACAAACAGAAATTCCCTTATTAGAAGAAATTGCTAAAAACTCAGATTTTGGCGAAGATTACATAACAAAAGCAAAGCAAGGTGATTTAATAGAATTGTATATTTTCCAACCAGAAATTGCTACATATGCTCCTAAAGACGCTTGTGCTGAGACGTATGCATCTATTAAAGGAACAAAAGGAATAAGATATTTTAAATCAGATGGTTTGATAAAATAAAAATAATCAAAATTTTCTGTTTCAAATAGTTATTAAATCAAATTTAAATCGCACTTAATAATGTTTAAACTAATTCTCAAAGTGCATCAAGAAGAGAAAAAGTATTCTACATATAGCGGTAGATCTTATTTTTTTGTCACTACAAAAGGCAACTCATTTGAAATAACGAATTCCAATAACAAAACAAGATTAATTCATGAAGCTGAATTTGCTATTGTACTTGCTAGATATGAAGAATTGAAAAGGAAAAAAATGCAACAAAAATCGAGTTATTACACCGATACCCACTGGAAAAATAACGGCTGCCCCAATAGGATTTTTTCACCTTATTTAGCAAGGTTGATTGATATACATCAAAATCTAAAAATAATGAGTAAAAAAACCAAATAGCTAAAGAATCAAAGTTAACTAGCAGTCAAGGTATCGAAATTTTGCGCGAATTTGAACAACTCATTGATTAAAATAATGCAATAACATCATGGGATCTCCTTTGATGATTGGTGAAAACACCAACATCGGCAGACGAGAATCCCCAACTTTTTGAACCCATTGAACGTTTTCTTGAAACTAAGTCATGCAGCCACACAAATTATTTTTAATCAGAGCGAGAATCAGAATGTGAATGAAGAAAAAACTCAAAACTCAATATTCGCTCTCGCTCTCATTTTCTCTCTGACTTTTTGAAGCCCCCAACCTTTTACTTTCATTGAATCTATTAAACCTTTTTACCTCAGTCGGAGACTGAAACCTCTTGTGGACACCGGTTTGGAAACCGGCGCCAAAGGTGCATCGGTAGACCGAAATCCCCAACCTTTTGAACCTATTGAACGCATTGAACCTTTTGAACATGACAAACCTCCAAAACCTCAAAAACATCTCAAACCTCCCAAACCTCTCTTTAAATCCAAACTTTTCCCTTTGCCGTTTCAGCAATAATTGTAAATTCGCCGTATGCAATTTTCAAGAAAAAAATTATCCAACGAACAGTTAATAGATTTATACAAATCAATTTTATTTCCTCGATTGATTGAAGAGAAAATGCTTGTGTTATTGCGTCAGGGAAGAATTTCAAAATGGTTTAGCGGTATCGGGCAAGAAGCCATTGCAGTGGGTGTTACCAAAGCACTTGATATGGACGAATGGGTGATGCCGTTGCATAGAAATCTTGGTGTTTTTACTACACGAAATATGCCTTTGAGTAAATTGTTCAAACAATGGCAAGGCAATAAAGATGGATATAGCAAAGGCAGAGAAAGAAGTTTTCATTTTGGCAGTAAAGAACATCATATCTGTGGTATGATTTCTCATCTTGGTCCACAAATGGCATTGGCAGATGGCGTGGCATTGGCACACAAACTAAAAAAAGAATCAAAAGTTTCGGTAGCGTTTACGGGTGATGGTGGTACCAGCGAAGGCGATTTTCACGAAGCATTAAACGTAGCTGCCGTTTGGGATTTGCCAGTGATTTTTATTATTGAAAATAATGGTTACGGATTAAGTACTCCTACAAATGAACAATATCGTTGTAAAAATTTAGTAGACAAAGCCGTAGGATACGGAATCGAAGGCATTCAAATTGATGGCAATAATATTTTAGAAGTTTACGAAACTTTAAAAGAGGCAAGAGATTTTTGTATTAAAAATCAAAAGCCATATTTAATAGAATGCATGACCTTTCGCATGCGCGGACATGAAGAAGCAAGTGGCGTAAAATATGTGCCCAAGCATCTGTTTGAAATGTGGGAACAAAAAGATCCGATTAAAAATTATGAAGCATGGCTTAAAGAAGAAAACATTTTATCGGAAGGTGAAATTGAAGAAATTAGGGCAAATACCAAATCACATATAGAATCAGAATTGGCTATAGGTTTTAATTCAGAACATCTTTTACCCAATACCGTGGAAGAAGTGAATGATGTGTATGCGCCTAGAATAAATAGGGCGCAAGCCATCATTGACAATAGCAGTACCCATGATGTGATATTTAATGGTACACAATCCGAAAAGAAATTTATCAATGCGGTAAGTGATGCCATTGAACAATCATTGCAGCGTTTTGATGATTTTGTGGTGATGGGACAAGACATTGCCGAATATGGGGGTGCGTTTAAAGTAACAGAAGGGTTTGTAGAAAAATTTGGAAAAGAAAGAATCCGCAATACGCCTATTTGCGAAAGTGCGATTGTAGGAGCTGCATTGGGATTGAGTTTGCAGGGCATGAAGTCGATGATGGAAATGCAGTTTGCCGATTTTGCTACCGTAGGATTTAATCAAATCATAAATAATTTAGCCAAAATTCATTACCGTTGGGGACAGCAAGCCGATGTGGTGGTTCGTATGCCAACGGGCGGTGGAGTGGGCGCTGGTCCTTTTCATAGTCAGAGTAATGAGGCTTGGTTTGTACATACGCCCGGATTAAAAGTAGTTTATCCAAGTTCTCCAATGGATGCTAAAGGCTTGTTGGTGGCAGCGATTAACGATCCCAATCCAGTGTTGTTTTTTGAACATAAAGGATTGTATAGAAGTGTGAGTGGAATGGTGCCAGATGATTATTATGAAATTGAAATAGGCAAAGCAAAACATGTAAAAGCGGGAACCGATGTTTCAATCATTACTTATGGAGCAGGTGTTCATTGGGCGTTGGATTATCAAAAAAACAACACACATATTTCAATAGATATTTTGGATTTAAGAACCTTGTTGCCATTGGATTACGAAGCCATTAAAGCTTCGGTTATGCGTACGGGTAAGGTGTTGATTTTACATGAAGATTCTTTGATTGGCGGGATAGGTGGCGAAATATCAGCTTGGATAAATGAGCATTGTTTTACTTCATTAGATGCGCCTATTTTACGATGTGCAAGTTTGGATACACCGATTCCGTTTAATTTAGATTTAGAGAAAAATTTCATGGCGTATTCGCGTTTGGGCGAAACGGTGGAAAGGTTGATGAAGTATTGATTGGAGCAGGGGGAGATTGAAACACGAAGACACTAAGGCACAAAGACATGAAGAAAACTTTATTTTTAAATAAGGGGCATCAATAGAAAATGCTTCCAACCTCTTGAACTCATTGAACAAATTGAACCTCTTGAACGTATTGCTGATTGGTGAAAACACCAACATCGGCAGACGAAAATCCCCAACGTCTTAAACCTCTTAAACGTTTTAAACCTCTCAAACCTCTGTTACTTCCCTACAAACTTCATCGATATCGAATTCACACAATGACGTGTATTTTTTTGGGTAAACATTTCTCCAGTAAATATATGGCCTAAATGTCCACCGCAATTAGCACATATAATTTCTGTACGTCTTCCATCCGCATCTAAAACCTTCGTTACTGCGCCCTTAATTTCATCATCAAAACTTGGCCACCCACATCGTGAATCAAATTTATCTTCTGATTTATACAATGGCGCATTGCAGCGTCTACAGATATACGTTCCCTCGGCTTTATTATTCGTGTATTCTCCTGTAAACGGCATTTCGGTGCCTTTGTTTAATATTACATATTCTTCCTCTGGGGTTAATTTGTTGTACTCCATAATAACGTGCGTTTTTTTAAATTCTTTATAAGATGCTATAACGTAATTTGTAAAAATAAGTTCATCCGCATTTTTTAAAAACTCAAAACCTGGATTATAGATATTCATGAATTGCTCCAATTCGGGAGAATGTAAATTTGTAATTCTTTTTACAATTGTTTTACTGAATCGGTAATGTATGTATTTCTCCTGCTCTTGCTCCTCCAATCTTTTTTGAAATGCCAGCATGCGTTTGTTTCTTCTAAACCTAAACATATTAATCAGCTCATTTAAATCAGCACCAGCTACTCCATCTGGCGAAATGGTGCTGCTTACACCAGGCTTGCTGAAATTGTAAATGTCTCGATAAGTCATTCTATTTTCAATCGAATCTAACGTATACGATTTAGAAAAAACCGTTACCTCCTTCATCGTTTTATATTTACCATTTACTTGTATGTGCAACGAAATATCAAACTGATTTGGATTAATAACTTGTGCTACCGAAAACTTTTGTGTGGGCTTATTGTTGTAAAAAAAAGTAAGCGAGTCGTTTTCAAAAACTTCAATTTCATATTTTCCCAAACTGTCTGTTGTGGTCGCTTTTCCCGAACTACTTTCTACCCGAACATGCGCCACATAATTTACTTTAGTTACATCATATACCGTTCCATAAATTTTTAGCTGCGCATTTGCAGTTAGGTTGAACAGTAAGATGGTAAAAAGTAAAAATTTCAAATTGTTAGTTTAAGGCAAACAATATTAAATCAGAAAAATTAATCAATACGTTTAGTTGGTTTTTTTAACGTTGATTTTGGTTTTTAACAGACTTGCAATTACTTCAGGGTAATATTTGTATTCCAGTTGATGAATTTTATTCGCTAAAGTTTCGGCTGTATCATTTTCTGAAACGCTACATTTTTCTTGTAAGATAATTTCTCCGTTATCGTAAATCTCATCTACATAATGAATGGTTATCCCAGATTCTGTTTCTTTATTGGATACAACCGCTTCATGTACATACTTTCCATACATACCTTTCCCACCATATTTTGGCAACAATGCAGGATGTATATTAATTACATTGCGCTCAAAAGCTTGTAAAATATTTACTGGCACTTTTTTCAGATAACCCGCCAATACAATAAAATCGATTTGATAACTTTTTAAATGCCTCAATATTTCATCACCAATGTTGATGTCGGATTTTGGAATAACAAAAATGGGAATGTTGTTATTAAATGCTACTTCGTGGATGCCTGCATTTTCTTTATCTGAAATAATCAACGAAACATGTAGATTTGAAATGCTTTTCAAGTAGGATATGATATTTTCCGCATTAGTACCGTTTCCACTCGCAAATATGGCTATTTGTATATTTTCAAGTGCTTGACTCATTTTTTGCCGACCATTTTTTTTGCAATTCGTTGAATATAATTTTTAAAAAAGGAAAACTGACCAAGTGGGATACTGATTATCAAAACGCAAAAAGGCCACAAAATTGTTACAAGAATTACGTAAAGTGTCCACCAGATAAACGTTTTTTCGTCGCTCCAAGGTTTTAATATAAGGCCTGAAAGTCTTGCACATGCTGTTCCTCCCAATGCAAATGTGGCAATGATCAAAATCAGATTCCACAAGTTTACCTTCCAGCGTTCTTGTAATTTTTTAAACATGATGCAAAATTGCAGAAAACAAAATTATTATGAACTTTAATTTCATTTGTTTTATGTTTTGTTGAATTGTTTACAATTTTATGACAATCAAACTTTCATCAATAGAAAATTTTAAAACTTTAAGTATAAAAAAAGTAAAAATTTTTTTTAAAAATGTTGATATAATGTCAACAACCTCCCTTACTTTTGCTTCCGAAAAAGGATATTTCCCACATTAGACCCGATAACTGTATGAGTCTCTATAGAATTTTCATCAACAAAGCCTTAACAGGACTACTTCTTGTAGCGCTACTTGCAACATCAAATATTTCATTTGCTGCAGACGGAGAAGCACTATTCAAAGCCAATTGTTCCAATTGTCATAAACCAGATGCGGATTATACTGGTCCGGCATTAAAAGGTTGGAGCGACAGAGAGCCAAATAAAGAGTGGGTTTACAAATGGGTTGCCAATCCAGCTCAAATGATTGCATCTGATGCTTATGCAAAGCAATTGTTTGAAAAATGGAAGCCAACTGTAATGACGGCTTTTGCCAATCTTAAAAAAGAAGAGATTGATGCAATTTTGAAATATGTGGATGATTACGCGCCACCAGCTGCAACTGCTCAAGCTGCAGGTGCTGCCGGAGCAGGAGCTGATTCAGAAGACAATACCATGCTTTTCGGCATCCTTACTTTAATTCTTGCATTAGTTGCTTTCATATTATTACAAGTAAATAGTAATCTTAGAAAATTAACCGACGATAAAGAAGGCGTTAATCGCGGAGAACCAGTTCCATTCTACAGAAATAAAACTTATTTAATGCTTGGCGTTTTGGTTTTATTTATGATTGGTGGCTACAATGTTGTTTCAAGTGCTATCGAATTGGGTAGAATGAAAAATTATCAACCAGAACAACCTATTTATTATTCTCATAAAGTGCATGCAGGTACAAACCAAATCAGTTGTTTGTATTGCCACGGAAGTGCACAAGACAGCAAACACTCGGGCATTCCTTCGGTAAATGTTTGTATGAATTGCCACATGGCGATTAAAGAATATAAAGGCGATCCAATTGTAAAAGAAGACGGAAAAACATTAGATGCAAACGCTGAAATTCAAAAATTATACAGCTATGCAGGATGGAATCCAGAAACAAAACAATACAATCCGGATAACAATAAAGATGGCGTTCCAGATGGCGCACACGCTATTCCTTGGATAAAAATCCACAACTTACCTGATCACGTTTACTTCAACCATAGCCAACACGTAAAAGTTGGAAAACAACAATGTCAAACTTGCCATGGCAACATACAAGAAATGCCAGAAGTAAAACAATTTGCAGATTTAAGCATGGGCTGGTGTATCAATTGTCACCGCGAAAGCAAAGTTGATTTCTATAATAAAGAAACTAAAGAAGGAAATAAATTCTATAGCATTTACGAGAAATTCCATAATGATATTAAAAATCACAAAATGGATAGCGTAACAGTAGAAAAAATTGGTGGAACTGAGTGTCAGAAATGTCACTACTAGTATTCATTTGAATGGGATTGTTTAAATAGCACATTACCGAATTTTAGAATTATAAACTATGAGTAATAATAAATATTGGCAGAATTTCGGGGAACTAAATCAAACAGAGGCGTATAAAGATGCTGCTGAAAAAGAATTCAAAGAAGATTTACTTCCTATTGAAGAATTATCTAAAGAAGGGTTAACCTTAGGGAAAACTCCAAGAAGAGATTTCTTAAAATATTTAGGTTTCAGTACCGCTGCAGCTACAATCGCTGCAAGTTGCGAAATGCCTGTTCGTAAGTCAATTCCATATTTACAAAGACCTGATAATGTAATTCCTGGCGTTTCTAATTATTATGCTTCTACGTATGTTAATGGCGGAGACGCAATTAGCGTTATCGTTAAACAAAGAGACGGCCGTCCGATTAAAATAGAAGGCAACGAATTATCTTCAATCACAAAAGGTGGAACCAATGCACAAGCTCAAGCTTCTGTTTTGGATTTATATGATACAACACGTTTACGTCACCCATTACAAAAATCGGGTAACGACTTTAAAGAAGTTAGCTCATTTGATGCTTTTGACGCAATGATTGCTGATGCAATGGGCTCAATTGGCAACAAACCAGTAGTTTTATTAACGTCTACCATTACTTCTCCTTCGACTTTACAAATCATCAATAATTTTTTAGCCAAACACCCTGGTAGCCAACACGTTCAATACGATGAAGTGAGTTACAGCGGTATGATGATGGCTAACGAAGCTTGTTATGGTAAAAAGGCAATTCCTGATTATCATTTTGAAAACGCAAAAACGATTGTGAGTTTGGGTGCTGATTTTTTAGGTACTTGGTTAAGTCCAGTTGAATTCAGCAAACAATACGCAACAAATAGAAAAATCACAGGTGAAAAACCTACATTAAGCCGTCACTTTCATTTCGAAAGTATGTTGAGCTTAACAGGAAGTAACGCAGATGATAGATATACACACAAACCATCAGAAACTGGTGCTATAGCGTTAGCATTATTGGCCAAATTAAACGATAAAATTTCTGCTCCTTCAATTGCTGATGCAAAATTAAAAGCAGGAATTGACAAGGTTGCTGAAGAATTAAAAAAGAATAAAGGAGCTTCATTGGTGGTATGTGGAAGTAATGATGTAAATGTTCAAGTAATTGTAAACGCGATTAATGAAATTATTGGTGCAAACGGAACAACAATCAATTGGTCGGCTACAAACAATACACGTAAAGGAACTGATGCTGAAATGGCTAAATTGGTCGCTGATATTAATGGTGGTCAAATTGGTGCTTTATTGGTTTATGGTTGTAACCCAGTTTATTCAACTGCTGATGGAAAAAAATTGGGAGAAGCCATTGCTAAACTTCCATTGAGTATTTCAATGAACGGCACGCTTGATGAAACTACAGAACAATGTAAATTCGTAATGCCTGCTCACCATTGGTTAGAAAGCTGGGGCGATGCAGAAATTAAAACAGGTCAATATAGTTTTATTCAACCTATCATAAATCCTTTGTTCAAAACAAGGGCATTCCAATCTTCATTATTGAAATGGACTGGTGGGGCGGTAGCAACAACTACCAATTCTGCAAAAGATAGTACTGGAAAAGCAATTGCTGTTCCTACCGTTGAAGGTGCTGATTACGATGCATTCTTTAAAAATTATTGGACTAAAACATTAGGAAGCGCAGATTTATTTGATAAAGCTTTGCAAGATGGTGTTGTAGAAACACCTTATACTTTAGTTTCTACAGCTTTTGTTGGAAATGCAGCAGTAACGGCTTCAGCTTCAAAATTAGCATCAGCAAAATCAGGAGCAATCGAGGTTGTTTTATATCAAAAAGTAGCAATGGGAACAGGTAGCCAAGCAAACAATCCATGGTTGCAAGAATTACCTGATCCAATTTCAAAAGTAACTTGGGACAACTACGCAATGGTTAGTCCAGAATTGGCAAAAACTTTGGTTGGTTTGGATATTATGACAAATCAGCGTCAAGCAGATAGCTATGAAGTTACTCCTGAAAAACCAGTTATAAAAATCACAGCAAACGGAAAATCAATTGAGCTTCCTGTATTGATTTTGCCAGGTTTAAACAACTCAACCATTGCTGTTGCATTGGGTTATGGTAGATCAAGTGCGGATGAAAAATTATCATTAGAAAGAATCGGACGCTCTGCAACTGGTGCTGGTAAAAACGCTTATCCTTTGGTTGGATTTGATGGTAGCTCTTTCCTATACAACATGGTAGCTACTGCAGAAAAAACAAACAATACATATCCATTGGCTCAAACTCAGGTTCATGGTTCATCAGAATCAAGACCTGTGATTTATGAAACCAATCTTTCAAGTTTCTTAGCAAATCCTGAGGCCGTTTTAGAAGAACCAAATCAAGAAAAAGTAGACTTACTTGCAGAAGGAAAAACAGATTTTGTAAAAGAAGGAACCATTTATCCTGACTTTGTAAAGCCAGGCATTAAATGGGGAATGAGCATCGATTTAAATACATGTACAGGTTGTAGCGCTTGCGTAGTGGCTTGTACAGCTGAAAACAATGTTAGCGTTGTTGGAAAAATTCAAGTGCAAAAAGCACATGAAATGCATTGGTTGAGAATCGATCGTTATTTTACGGGAGATGTTAAAAATCCAGATGTAGTTTTCCAACCGATGATGTGTCAACATTGCGACAACGCGCCTTGTGAAAACGTTTGTCCAGTTGCTGCTACAAACCATAGCTCTGAAGGATTAAACCAAATGACCTACAATCGTTGTATTGGTACAAGATATTGCGCAAACAACTGTCCATTTAAAGTTCGTCGTTTCAACTGGTTGGATTTCACAGGATCAGATAGCTTTAAAGACAATCAACAACCATTACGTGGTTCTGAATTAGATGAAGTTGTTTTCCAAATGAACGATGATTTAACCAGAATGGTGTTGAATCCAGATGTTACCGTTCGTTCAAGAGGGGTAATCGAAAAATGTTCTTTCTGCGTACAACGTTTACAAGAAAATAAATTAGAAGCTAAAAAGCAACAAGATCCATCTTTGGTTCGTGATGTGAAAACAGCATGTATGCAAGCTTGTCCTACAAATGCCATCAGTTTTGGTAATGTAAATGATAAGCAAAGTATGGTATCAAAAGCAAGAGCAGATAAACATCGTAATTTCTATGTTTTAGAACAATTACACGTTTTACCAAATGTGAGTTATTTGGCTAAAATTAGAAATACCGACAGACACATTGGTGTAATCGAAGAGCATGGAGACGCTGGCGCTGAACATAAAGCAACAGAAGAAAAACACAGTTAAGACGATTATTAATTAATTAGAGAAACAGCTATATAAACTGGCAAAAAGCTAAAAAGAATATGTCATTACTCAAATACGAATCACAGATTAGAGAACCATTGATTGGTGGGGAAAAGAATTATCATCAAATAACTGAAGATATTATCAGCCCTATTGAGATGAAGCCATCACGTCTTTGGTACATTGGTTTTTTCATTAGTCTTGGACTATTACTTTTTGGCGCTTATAGCGTTTACAGAGAGGTAACTTATGGTATCGGTCAGTGGAATTTGAATAAAACCATTGGATGGGGTTGGGATATTACCAATTTCGTTTGGTGGGTTGGTATTGGTCATGCGGGTACGTTGATTTCGGCGATCTTATTATTGTTCCGTCAAGGTTGGAGAACAGGTGTAAACAGAGCTGCGGAAGCGATGACGATTTTTGCGGTAATGTGCGCTGGTCAGTTTCCGATTTGGCATATGGGTCGTGTTTGGATGGCGTTCTTCGTATTGCCTTACCCAAATTCACGCGGTCCTTTATGGGTAAACTTTAACTCTCCATTGCTTTGGGACGTATTTGCGATTTCAACTTATTTCACCGTTTCTTTATTGTTCTGGTATTCTGGTTTAATTCCAGATATGGCAACCGTTAGAGATCGTGCAAAAACTAAATTGCGTAAATTATTATATGGTGTTGCATCATTTGGTTGGACAGGAAGTACCAAACACTGGCAACGTCATGAATCATTATCATTGGTATTGGCAGGTTTAAGTACACCGCTTGTACTTTCTGTACATACGATTGTATCTTTTGACTTCGCAACTTCTGTTATTCCAGGTTGGCATACAACCATTTTCCCGCCTTACTTCGTTGCAGGTGCGGTATTTAGTGGATTTGCCATGGTACAAACACTTTTGATTGTAGTAAGAAAAGTAATGGGATTACAAGATTACATTACTTTAGGTCACATCGAAGCGATGAATAAAATCATCGTACTAACCGGAAGTATCGTTGGTTGTGCATACTTAACAGAGTTATTCATTGCTTGGTACGGACAAAATCCTTACGAGTGGTATGCGTTCAGCCAAAACAGAGCAAATTTATTCAGTCCTTATGGATGGAGTTATTGGTTGATGATGTTCTGTAATGTGGTTTCTCCACAGTTATTCTGGAGCAGCAAATTAAGAAGAAACATCACCGTAACATTCTTCATGAGTATCATTGTAAATATTGGTATGTGGTACGAGCGTTTTGTAATCATCGTTACCTCAATTTACCGTGATTTCTTACCATCTAGTTGGAGTACATATTACAGTCCAACCATTTGGGAAATTGGATTCTACTTGGGTACGTTTGGTTTATTCTTTACTTGCTTCTTCTTATTTGCAAAATACTTCCCAGTTGTAGCTGTAGCTGAGGTTAAATCAATCTTGAAAACAACGGGAGAAAATTACAAAGCAAAAATGACGGAAACGGATAAAATGGATGCGGAGAAATTTTATATCGAAGAAGTAGAACACGCACATTAATAAACAAACATTAAAAAATTAAAATTAAAAATTCAAAATAACAACGAAAGCTTTAATCGGCGAATACGTTTTTGACTTTTAACTTTTAAATTAATTAATAAGAAATATAAAAAACATGGCTGGAGGAATAAAAAAATTTGTAGTTGGTTCATTTGATGATGAGGCCGTTTTGTTTCCCGCGGTAAAAAATGTACGCAAAGCTGGATATAAAATCCATGATGTGTATACTCCATTTCCAATACATGGTTTAGATCATGCAATGGGATTAAGAGAAACCAGTTTACATACTGCCGGATTCATTTTTGCTGCAACAGGAACAACAACAGCATTAAGTTGCATTAGTTGGATATTTACAAAAGACTGGCCTTTAAACATTGGTGGTAAACCAAATTTTGCTTTGCCAGCCTGGATTCCAATTACTTTTGAGTTAACGGTTTTGTTTTCTGCAGTTGGAATGGTGCTAACTTTTTGTTACTTATGTCAATTGTCTCCATTTATTAAAAAACATCATTTTCATGCGCGTGCTACAGATGATCTTTTTGTAATGGCAATTGAATGTACCGACAAAACAAATGATGCTGAACTACAAAGCTTTTTAGAAAAAGCGGGTGCAAAAGAAGTTAATGTTCAAGTAGCAGAAACAGGATGGTGGATTGGCAGATACGATAAAGAACAAAAATTATACAGAGAAGAAAAAGGATACTAATTTGAAATAAATCAAATTTTTATAGTTTTCAAATTCAACACAGTTGAAATTATTAAGATAAAGCATTTAGAATAATGAAAAAAATTGCAACACTCGGTTTACTGGTTTTATTAGCAGCAATTGCCTTCGTTTCTTGCGACGACAAGCGACGCGTACCAGGAAAAATATACATGCCAGATATGTCGTACAGTAGAGCTTATGAAACTTACGCTGAAAGAGATTCTGCAATATTTACCAACGACGCAACTAATAAAGGTGGTAAAATATTTTACAACAACGTTCCTGTTGCTGGAACCATTAAAAGAGGTGAATTATTTCCATACACATTACCAAATGACAGCAATGGTTATAAAATGAGTGCGATGGTGAAAAATCCAATTGAAAATATGACAGAAGCTGAAATGAAAGAGTCTGCTCGTTTGTTCAATATCAATTGCGCGATTTGTCATGGCGAAAAAGCAGCTGGAAACGGTCCAATAGCTACAGCAGGAAAAATCGGTGGTATTGCAAATCTAACATTAGATACCTATGTAAAAATGGCTGATGGTACTATGTTTCATTCCATTAATTATGGCAAAAACAATATGGGAAGTTATGCTTCACAGTTAGATAGAAAGCAACGTTGGATGATTATAAAATACATCCGCACATTGCAACCAAAAGCAGTTGTAGAAACAGCAAAAGCAGACACAACTAAAAAAATATAATAACAGAAAAAACCAACTCTTGAAGAGATGGTGTTTTATAAAAAATAAAGTTTATTTAGATGAATCATCAATTTGAATTACCAAGCAACTACAAAAAATGGACATGGGGACTGATCGGAGCTGGCGCAATTGCCTTGTTGTATGGTATTATAATGTTTCACCCTTTTGCAGCACCTGCAGCACATGGACATGGTGGAGCACATGAAGCAGCAGATACTGGTACAAGATTTTGGGCTGTGTTATTACAAAATAGTGTGTTTTGGTTATTGGTTGTAAATGCAGCGATGTTTTTTATCTGCGTTACTACAATGGCAATGGGTGCTTGGCAAGTAGCTTTAAGAAGAGTTCCAGAAGCGATATCAAGTGTAGTGCCTATTCTTGGAATTGTTACCTTTTTAGTTTTAATGGGAATTGTTCTTTTTGGAAGAACAGATATTTTTCATTGGTTGGATGCGGATGCTGTAAAACACGATAAAATTTTAAATGGTAAATCAGGATTTTTAAATCCAACTTTCTTTACGATTTGGTCTGCAATAAGCATTTTCATGTGGTGGTTTTTAGGAAAGAAAATGCGTACACTTAGTTTGGAGTCTGACAAGAACGGTCAAATGGATTATGCAACTGGAAAAAAATGGATATTCAAAAATACTGTTTGGGCTTCTTTATATTGTGTATTTTTTGGATTATCAGTAGCTTCAACTATTCCATGGTTGTGGTTGATGAGTATTGATGCACATTGGTTCAGTACAATGTATAGTTGGTACACTTTTGCAAGTAGCTTTGTATCTGGCATGTCGTTGATTGCCATTTTTATAGTGTATTTGAAAAACAAAGGACAATTAGAATTTGTAACTGAAGAACATTTACATGATGTGGGTAAATTCATGTTTGCCTTCTCTGTATTCTGGACTTACTTATGGTTCTCTCAATACATGTTGATATGGTATAGCAATCAACCAGAGGAAACAAAATATTTTATAGAAAGAATTGGAACCGCACAGAAATCTGGTCCTTACCACGCATTATTTTTTGTAAACTTAGCGATGAACTTTTTATGTCCATTGTTGATATTAATGAAAAGAGGTGCAAAAAGAAACTGGACTTTGTTAACCATTATGGCCGTTTTAATTATTGTAGGACATTGGATTGATTTTTATCAAATGGTGATGCCTGGTACCGTAAAATCGCATCCTAGTTTTGGTATTTTTGAAATCGGAATGCCAATGTTGTTTATCGGTTTAATCATGTTGGGTGTTGGCAAATATTTGACTAAAAATTCGCTATTGATGAAAAATCATCCTTTCTTAAAAGAAAGTATAATTCATCATACGTAATAAACTATTGACACAGAAAAATTGTTTTTAATAAAAATATCTGTTGATTACAAAAAGTAAAAAACAGAACAAAATTTTTACCAATGAAGGAGCTTTTATTTGTTGCTATTATCGTGATGGTTTTTGTTGTGATTTTTCAAATTGCAAAAGCTAGTGAATACGTGAGTGTTTTAAAAGGAGAAGAAAAAACACGTAAACAAAATAATAAAATCAATGGATTTTTATTCATTGTATTTTTAATAGTTGGTTTATTTGGCGCATGGTATTGTAATCATTTGTATTATGGCAAAACTTTGTTTCCACAAGGCGCTGCATCTGTAGAAGGTGAAAAGATTGACTTGATGTTATATATCACAATAACAGTAACAGGTGTTGTATTTGTAATTACTCAAGTTTTGTTATTTTGGTTTGCCTATAAGTATCAAGAATCTGATGGGAAAAAGGCATTTTATTTCCCACACAATACAAAATTAGAATTGCTTTGGACAACAGTTCCTGCAATTTTCTTAACTGTATTGGTTGTATTTGGATTAAAATATTGGTTTAAAATGACCGGTGACGCTCCAAAAGATGCAGTATTGGTAGAAATTACAGGTCACCAATTTGCATGGGATATGCGTTATCCTGGAGCAGATGGAAAATTAGGAAAGAAGAACTACAAATTATACAACAACCCAAGCGGAAATACTTTAGGTGTTGATTTTGAAGATCCAGAATCTTGGGATGATTTACACACAACAGAAATGCACCTTCCATTAGGTAAACCTGTAAAATTGGTAATCAATGCAATGGACGTAATTCATGATGTGGGTTTATCTCATTTCAGAATGAAAATGGATGCCGTTCCTGGAATTCCAACTACTTTATGGTTTACACCTAAATACACTACTGAAGAAATGAAGAAGCGTACAGGAAATCCAAATTTCGTTTACGAAATCAGTTGTGATCAAATGTGCGGAAAAGGTCACTTTTCAATGAGAGGTGTTATCGTAGTTGAAACAGAAGAAGAGTACAACAAATGGTTGGCATCTCAAAAACCAGAATACTATACGTTATTCCCAGATAAAGATCCTTCAAAGAAACAAGCCGTTGCAACTGATACAGCAGCAACTAGCAAACCAATGGCTCAATTAACAACAAATCCGTAATAGCAATTAATTAAAAATTAGTTATGAGTACAGCAGCATTACACGAAACAGCACAACACGAAGTACATGGAGACGCACATCACGAGCATCACCATCAGGAGACATTCATTACTAAATACATTTTTAGTCAAGATCACAAAACAATTGCGAAACAATTTTTAGTGACTGGAATTATCTGGGCATTCATTGGCGGATTGTTTTCGGTTATATTTCGTTTACAATTGGCAGATCCTAATGCTACATATCCATTCCTAGAAGATTTTTTAGGGCATTGGGCAAAAGGTGGTAAACTTCAACCTGAATTTTATTATGCATTGGTTACTATGCATGGAACGATATTGGTTTTCTTTGTATTAACAGCGGGTTTAAGTGGAACGTTTGCAAATTTTCTTATTCCACTTCAAATTGGAGCTAGAGATATGGCTTCTCCAATGTTGAACATGCTTAGCTATTGGTTCTTCTTCTTAGCATCTGTAATAATGATGTCTTCATTATTCGTACAAACTGGACCAGCAAGTGGTGGTTGGACAATATATCCTCCATTAAGTGCTTTGGGTGAAGCTTCATCAGGAAGTAAAATAGGAATGGATTTGTGGTTGGTAAGTATGGCTATGTTTATTGTCTCTTCATTATTAGGAGGATTAAACTATATCACTACTATTTTAAACATGCGTACCAAAGGGATGAGCATGACAAGAATGCCATTAACCATTTGGGCTTTATTCTTTACCGCAGTTTTAGGGGTATTGTCATTCCCAGTATTATTGTCAGGTGCTATTTTATTGTTGTTTGATAGAAATTTAGGAACAAGTTTTTACTTAAGTGATATCGTTGTTGCTGGAAAAATTATGCCTAACGAAGGTGGTAGTGCTATTCTATTCCAACATTTATTTTGGTTCTTAGGTCACCCAGAAGTTTATATCATTCTATTGCCTGCAATGGGAATGTCTTCTGAAATTTTATCCGTAAATAGCCGTAAACCAATTTTCGGTTACATGGCCATGATTGGTTCTTTATTTGCGATTACCATTCTAGCGTTTTTAGTTTGGGCGCATCACATGTTCGTTACCGGATTAAATCCATTCTTGGGATCAGTTTTCGTACTATTAACTTTATTAATCGCTGTACCATCAGCCATCAAAGTATTTAACTGGTTAACTACATTATGGAAAGGAAACATTCGTTTCACGCCAGCGATGATGTTTGCCATTGGATTTGTAAGCTTATTTATTAGTGGTGGTTTAACTGGTATTTTCTTAGGAAACTCTGCATTGGATATTCATTTACATGATACTTACTTTGTAATTGCGCATTTCCATATTGTAATGGGTGTGGCTTCATTCTTTGGAATGTATGCTGGTGTTTATCATTGGTATCCAAAAATGTTTGGTCGTTATTTAAACAACACATTATCTTATATTCATTTCTGGATTACAATAGTAGGTGCATACATGATTTTCTGGCCAATGCACTACGAAGGTTTAGCAGGTATGCCACGACGTTATTATGATTTCTCAAATTGGGAATCATTCAAAAACTTTGGTGGATTAAATCAATTCATCAGCATCATTGCTTTGTTGGTTTTCGCAGCTCAATTGTTGTTTGTGATTAACTTTTTCTATAGCATTTGGAAAGGAAGAAAAGTAACTACTTTAAATCCTTGGAATGCAAATACATTAGAGTGGACAACACCAATTCGTCCTGGACACGGAAACTGGCCTGGCGATATTCCTGAAGTACATCGTTGGCCATATGATTACGCAAAAGACGGAAAAGATTTTATTCCGCAGGATGTACCGGTAGGGGATGATGAAAGTAAACATTAAAAAAAATAAGTGCAGGAAAATAAAGCCATATCCAATTCAACATCGTTTGCATTGGCAAGTAAAGTGAAAGATTACTTTTTATTAATCAAATTCACTTTGAGTTTTATGGTTGTGTTTAGTACAGTAATCAGTTACTTACTTGCACCAAACATCAGTTTTAATCTGATACAAGTTCTTTTACTTTTTGTAGGTGGTTTGTTGGTTACAGGATCAGCAAATACCATCAACCAGATTCTTGAAAAAGATACGGATGCATTGATGAAGCGTACTGCTAGCAGACCAATTTCTAGTGGTCGTATGTCTTCAAATGAAGCGTGGGCTTTTGCAGGAATTTCTGGTGCT
>CANFUJ010000021.1 GCA_947450165.1 Chitinophagaceae bacterium | reverse complement strand
GTTAAAAACAATTATGATGAAGCATATTATTATTCGGGACTTTGCTTAGAACAAATGAACAATAAACAACTTGCAGCCGAATACTATCAAAATGCGTTGATTTACAATCCCGATTACGAGATTGCTGAAATGGCATTAAACAGGTTGACAAAATAAAAGAGTATTTCAAAGTCAATTTTTATTATTAATTACTAAAATAATCAATTGCATTTGGAAAAAAAATAAAACCAAATCATATAACTTGCGTAAAAAATAAAACCCATGGCCATAATTGCTCCTTCCCTATTATCTGCAAATTTTTTAAACCTCGAACAAGATTGTAAAATGCTCAATGAAAGTGCTGCGGAGTGGTTTCATTTGGATGTGATGGATGGAAGATTTGTACCCAACATCAGTTATGGACCAATGATTGTCGATTTTATTTCAAAGGCTACAACAAAATATTGCGATGTTCATTTAATGATAGAAGAGCCAGAAAAATATACAGAGGCATTTCATAAAGCAGGCGCTGACAACTTAACGGTTCATTATGAAGCTTGCAAACATTTGCATAGAAATATTCAACAAATAAAATCATTGGGTATGCATGCTGGCGTGGCGTTGAACCCTCATACACCCGTTGATTCCCTAAAAGATATTTTAAGAGATATTGATTTGGTTTGCTTGATGAGTGTAAACCCTGGTTTTGGTGGACAATCATTCATAGGTCAAACGCTATTAAAAATAAAGCAATTGAAAGAGATGATTAACGAACAATTGTTGAATGTAAAAATCGAAATTGATGGTGGGGTAACACTCGAAAATGCGAAACTCATTATTGATGCTGGTGCTGATGTTTTGGTTGCCGGAAATACCGTTTTCAAATCGGAAAACCCATTCAATACAATTGCCGCTTTAAAAGCCATATCATAGTAAAATAAAGCGCCTTATGAAGAAGCATTTATTCACCATAATTATATTCTTCATTCCATGCGCATTGTTTGCTCAAATTCAAAATGCAATTATTAAGGGAATTGTTTTAAATAACAATGAAATCCCCATTGCCAATGCAAACGTTTTAATACTTGGAAAAACTCAAGGTGTTAGTACTTCAGACAGTGGCACATTTTTAATAAAAGTACCCGCACAAAAAGCATTTGCGCTAATTTTCACCCACACTGGTTATGCAGAAGTACAAAAGAATTTCTTTATAAATAAGGGAGAAGAAATAAGTATAACCATTCATCTAAATGAGCGCTCAAAAACATTGGATGCTGTTACCATTACCGATGAAAAAGAAAGAAAAGAAAATGGATTAATCAAAATAAATCCACAAAATGCCATTTCACTTCCCAGCACAACAGGCGGTGTGGAAGGAATTATTAAAACGTTGGTTGGCAGCAATAATGAACTCACATCTCAATACAATGTAAGAGGTGGTAATTACGATGAAAACCTTGTGTACATCAATGATTTCGAAATTTTCAGACCTTATTTAGTGAGCAATGGACAGCAAGAAGGGCTAAGCTTTATCAACCCTGAAATGGTAAAAAATGTAAACTTTTATACTGGAGGATTTCAAGCAAAATATGGCGACAAAATGAGTAGTGTGTTGGATATTCAATACAAAAAACCCACAGCGTTTAATGGTAGTGTTTATGCCAGTTTATTGGAACAAGGTTTGTTTTTGGGTGGAAAAATAAAAGAAGAAAAAGCAAGTTTTCTATTGGGAATAAGAAACAAAACCAATCAAAATTTATTAAGAAGTCAGCCCATTACTGGAGCGTATATTCCTTCCGCATCCGATTTACAATCATTAATAACATACAAATTCTCCAATCATTTTCAGGCCGAATTTTTAAGCATTTTATCCAGTTCCAGATTTAGTTATTATCCTGAGTCGGTAAAAAAAACATCTTCTGTTTTTTCACCATTTTTTACCTCTAATCTTGGTTTAGATACATATTTTGAAGGAGCAGAAAAAGACAAATACTACACGAGTTTGATTGCAGCTACATTAACACATAGTCCATCAAAATCTTTAAAATTAAAATGGCTTTTTTCTAAATTTTCGGATAAAGAACAAGAGAATTACGACATCATTGGCACCTATCTTTTTGGAGACCGAGATTTCGACCAAAGCAGCAGCACATATGGTGAAATCGTAAATCCATTAGGCGCGGGACTATATCAGCAATATGCCAGAAATAAATTAACCATTACAAATTGGAATGCCGGACATCGAGGTAGTTTTGAAAAGAACAAACATCTTTTTCAATGGGGAACGAATATTGAAAATACCATTATTAATGATTTGGTCAAACAATTTGAATACCAAGATTCTGCAGGATATTCGCTGCCTTATAACCCATCAGCATTAAATTTATTCAGTTCAATAAGTAGCAAAACAAACCTCAACATTTTAAAATACAGTGGCTTCATACAGGACAATATTCATCTTATACAAACCGCACAGGATTTAAATCTACAAATGGGCATTCGTTTCCATACCAACAATTTAAATAACGAACTGTTGGTTAGTCCTAGAATGCAATTGAATTGGAAACCCAACTGGAAAAATGACTTTGTATTTAAAACATCATTTGGCGTTTATAACCAACCGCCATTTTATAGAGAGCTTAGAAAATACAATGGAAAAATAAACAAAGCAGTGCTTGCTCAAAAATCAACACAGGTTGTTTGTGGAATGGATTATCAATTTGTTGGAATGAATGGGAAGCCATTTAGATTAAGCACAGAAGCATATTACAAATCGATGAAACAAATCAATCCTTACGATGTAGATAATGTAAAGATTAAATATTTTGGCAATAACGATGCCATTGCATACGCCTCAGGATTTGATTTGCGGTTATTTAGCGAGTTGGTAAAAGATGCTGAAAGTTGGATCAGCATTGGCTTTATGAAAACCAAAGAAAACATCAACAACGATTATTATTATCAATACAAAAATGCGGCAGGAGAAATTATAAATGCAAATTCGGATGATCAAATTGCAACAGACAGTATAAAAAACGACATTGGATTTCTACGTCGTCCAACAGACAGATTAATAACCGTTGGTTTATTTTTACAAGATTATTTGGCAACCAATAAAAACTTTAAAGTACATATCAACGCGCTTTACGGCAGCAATATGCCTTACAATATTCCCAATTCTACAAAATACAGAAACGGCTTAATTGTAGACCCATACATTAGAATAGACATAGGTTTCAGCGCCTTATTGCTAAGTGAAAAAAGTGTAAGACGAAGTCATAGCCCTTTTAAATCAGTAGAAAACATTTGGTTGAGTTTAGAGGTATTCAACCTAATAAACAAGGCCAATACCATTTCGTATCAGCTCATAAAAGATTTTGCCAACAACACCTATGCCCTACCCAACACGCTTACACCAAGGATGTTGAATTTGAAATTGGTGGGGAGGTTTTAGTTAAAGGTTTAAAATGTTCAATAAGTTCAATGAGTTCAATAGGTTGGGGATTTCCTTCTGCCGATGTTGCTGTTTTCATTGGCGCCGGTTTCCAAACCGGTGTCTACAAGAGTTTCCAGTCACCGACTGAGCGGTTCAATGCGTTCAAAAGGTTGGAACCATCTTACTTTTTCGCCTTTGCACCCTTGCGCGCTTTGCGTAAAAAAAATGTGTTTCAAGACGTTGATGATTCCAAATTAAACCAGCGCAGTGTTTTAAACCATTAAACCAACGTAGTGATTTAAACTGTTAAACCAGCGAAGCAATTTAAACCATTAAACCAACGAAGCGATTATAACCGTTAATCCCGCGCAGCGTTCAATGTTAACAAATATTGTTTTTCATTTTCAAAATCTATTGGTTAAATTTGAAATGGTTAATAAGAATCATTTATTCAATCACCTATTTGCTGCATATATTTTTTTGCAGTAACAAAAACTAATTATTTTGACAGAATCAATCATCAACTTAGAATCCGTTAACCCAATTGAGTTTTTTGGTGTTAACAATGGAAAGCTTGAACTGCTAAAAAAGAAATTTCCGCTTTTAAAAATATTAAGTAGAGGAACTCAAATTAAACTAAGTGGTGCGCCAGAACAAATCGAAATCGCGAAAGAAAAAATAAACTTACTTGTCCAGTACATGCAGCGCAATGGAAACATGAGTGAGAATTATTTCGAACAAATTTTAGGTGGAGATGATGATAAAGCCATTGACAATTTTGTAGATAGAAATCCTAATGATGTGTTGGTATTTGGGCCAAATGGAAAAACAGTACGTGCTAGAACGCAGAACCAAAAAATGATGGTGAATGCTTGCGATAAAAACGATATCGTATTTGCCATTGGACCTGCCGGAACGGGCAAAACCTACACTGCGGTTGCACTTGCGGTGAGGGCATTAAAAAATAAAATTGTCAAAAAAATCATTTTAACCCGCCCAGCTGTAGAGGCTGGCGAAAGCTTAGGTTTCTTACCTGGAGATTTAAAAGAAAAAATTGATCCATATTTAAGGCCATTATATGATGCGCTTGACGATATGATTCCTGCAGACAAATTGGGCTATTATATGCAAACTCGAATTATTGAAATAGCACCTTTGGCTTACATGCGTGGACGTACATTGGATAATGCATTTATCATTTTGGATGAAGCTCAAAATACCAACGACCTACAAATAAAAATGTTTTTAACCCGTATTGGACCAAATGCAAAAGCCATAATTACTGGAGATCCAACTCAAATAGATTTGCCAAAGAACCAGCAAAGTGGTTTATTTAAAGCAACACGTATCTTGCGTGATATTGACGGTATCTCATACATTGAACTTGATGAAGAAGATGTGGTAAGACATCGCTTGGTAAAATCTATCATTAAAGCGTATAACAAAGATGATGTAAGAATAACCAAAGAAAAAGAATCAAAAGAAAAAGAATTAAAACAACCCAAATCAGAATAAATAAAAAACGAAACCCCACAATGAAATCAACAATTGCTGCAATTTTTATAAGCTGCTTTCTAATTTTAAATGGTTGTAATTCCGAAACCCAAAAACCTGAAATTGTTGTAGAATCATTTTTTGATGCTTTGAGTAAACAAGATTTTGAAACGGCTAAAGAATTATCAACTAAAAAAAGTGAATCTGTTTTAGATATGATTAATCTTGCTGTTAATTTTCAACTTCAAAAAATGGACAGCTCGATGTTTGATAAGTCAAGACTACAATTTGGAACCCCTAAGATTGAAGGTGATTCTGCCATTGTAGAGGTATCAATTAAAAACAGCAATGAATTTATTCCATTAAAATTAAAAAAAGAAGATGGCGATTGGAAAGTAGCTTTTGATGCAGAAACTTTAATGAAAATGGGTTTAGACAAAATAAAATCGGAAGGCAGAAAAAATGGACAACAATTAGACAAGCAATTAGAAAGCATACAAAACTTACCTTTAGATTCTTTAAAAGATGAATTACAAAACAGCTTACAAAAGTTGGATTCTGTACAAAAAACCTTAGACAATTAAATAAAAAATCATTTACACATAATCATAATGAAGTCAATCAACATTTTATTTTTATTTGCCTGGATATTATTTTCAGCATGTAATTCAAAAACCGAAAAACGTCCGGATACTGCAATAGATACAGGAAGGGAATTTATAAAATCGAGTATGATGGGCGATTTCAAAATGGCTGAAACATTGGTATATCATGATGCAGAGAACCTTTCATTGTTCAATGCTTTCAAAACATTTTACAATAGAATGCCGGATGATAAAAAGCAACATTACCAAAAAGCCAGTTATGAAATCAATGAATTTAAAGAACTCAATGATTCTACTACTTTCATAAATTACTCTAATGATTATATGAAAAAGCCAATGGAAATAAAATTGATTCGTGTAAATCAAATTTGGTATGTAGATTTCAAACACAATTATACTTCAACCGGAAACAAATAAAAATTCATGATTAAAAATTTATTTTTTGCTGGAATTGGCGGTTTTATTGGAACGGTATTGAGATACTTGCCATATCAGTTTATAAAAATTAATCAGAATTTTTGGATAACACTTTTCATCAACATCATTGGCAGTTTTTTGATTGGCTTAATCATCGGATATGGTTTGAAAAATCAAGTATGGGATGCCAAATGGCGATCATTTTTTGCGGTAGGTGTATGTGGTGGATTTACCACATTTTCATCATTTAGTATTGAAAACGTACAACTTTTGCAAAATGGAAAAATCGCTGAAAGCATTATCTATATTGTCATCAGCATCATTGCAGGATTATTAGCTGCATATTTGGGATTAAAATTATCTTTATAAAATGCCTAAAACTCAACATAAAATGGACTTTAATACAATTTTAATACTGCTCATTATTGGGGCAGCTGCAGGAATGCTTGGCGGTTTAGTGGGCATTGGTGGAGGAATCATCATTGTACCCGCTTTAATTTATTTTTTAGGGAAATCGCAATTGCAAGCACAGGGCATTTCGCTTGCACTGATTATGTTTCCAGTTGGCATTTTAGGCGTATTACAATATTACAAACAAGGGCATATAGATTTTTCATTTGTGCTGATATTGGCAATTGGCTTTATTGTAGGAAGTTTCTTTGGAAGTAAAATAGCCTTGGATTTGCCACAAGATATCATCCGAAAAACGTTTGCTTGTTTATTGATTTTAGTAGCCGTAAAAATGTTGTTTTTAGACAAGCCGAAAAGCAAGGATAAAAACAATCAACAAACAGAACGCAATAACAATTTTCAAGAAACGCCAATTTCAAAAACTACGCCATTATAAAAATTCAGATCGTTTTTGTGAAATTTAGAGTTGTCAATCATCAAGGTTTTAAATTTTTATTTTGAATCAAAAAATAATTGATCAATATTCCGACCAAGAATTATTAGACCGATACAGAAATGATCAGGATAATAAATGGCTTGAGGTACTTTTACCCAGATATACCCTACTCGTATTTGGTTTGTGTATGAAATATTTAAAGCAAGAATCCGATGCAAAAGATGCCGTTCAGCAAGTGTTTATTAAAGTAATTGCAGAAATCCCAAAATATAAAATTGACTACTTCAAAAGCTGGTTATACATGGTGGCAAAAAACCATTGTTTAATGGAGCTTCGTAAAAAGAAACCCCACATCAAAGAACTCACCCACAATGATATTGGTACAGACGAGTTGATCGATCGCATAGATTTTATCCAAAAAAATCACGAACTTGACATGATGCATCTGGCTATAACTAAACTAAATGATGAGCAGCGAATTTGTATTGAATCTTTTTACTTACAGAAAAAAAGTTATCTGGATATATCAGAAGAAACTAAGTATAGTATTGGTGAAGTAAAGAGCTATATTCAAAATGGAAAAAGAAACCTAAAGATCATCATGGAAAAACAGCAAAAAAATGAAAGAAAATAAACCTTTAAAAGAGGAAGAAAAAATATTGAATTATCTAAACGGTGATCTTTCTGAAGACGATCTCAAAAAGATTGAAGCAGAATTAGATTCAGATGAATTTACAAAAGATGCATTAGAAGGATTGGTTCAACTGAATCAAAATGCTTTGCCCAATACATTACATCAAATAAACTTTGATTTAAAAAAACAACTCCGTAAAAGACATAAAAAATCCATGAAGATTATTACGCCTTCATGGATATATATTACGTTTACCATTTTAATTATCGTGGCTATTGCTGCTTATTTCATCATGAAAATGTTGAAATAAATCAATCAATCGCTTCAACAATTATGCTTTTTGTTTAGCGGGTGCTTTTTTCTTTACTTTCTTCAACGCTGCTTCAATAGCTTTACTCAGTTCTTCGTAAGTTGGTTTGCCCGTTACTAAAGTTCCGTTTACAAAAAAAGTAGGAACGTCTTTTACGCCTCTGTCGATTCCTTCTTTCAAATCACCCTGAACTTGCCATCCAAAAGTTGCGTTTACCAAATCATCCAAAAATTTCTTGCTGCTTACACCTGCTTCCCTTGAATGTAATTTCAAACTAGTGGTTCCAAGATTTCTTCTGTTTGCAAATAAAATATTATGCATTTCCCAGAATTTTCCTTCTTGAGCAGTTGCTACAGCTGCTTCTCCAGCTTTCAAACTTCTTTGATGAATTTTGGTAAGTGGAAAATGACGGAAATTAAAACGTATTCTGCCATCATAATCTTCCAATAATTGTTTTACAACCTCATTTGCTTTTGCACAAACTTCGCTTTCATATTCGCCAAATTCTTCTAATGTAACTTCTGCTTTTACGTTACCTACAAAAACATCTCTTGGTTCAATAATTTCTAAAACCTCTTTCTTAAATGCCATTTTCTGCTCCTTTTTTTATTTATTTATTCATGTTGTTTAATATCAAACAACATTTGTTTGCAATTTGTTTAACTCAATTCAAATTTTCGAATCGGTTGAAGATAGTAAATTTTAAATAGTTTCAAAACCAATGTGTATAAATCGAGGTTTATTCACATCTAAAGTATTGATTTCTAATTGTTTAAGATTCATTATCAAAATGTTAAAATTGTGTTTCAAAGTCAAAATTCAAAATGCAAAATTTAAAAACAACCAATCTATCTTTTAGTTTTTTCTTTCCATTCACCTCGATTCCACTTTTTACTTTTTACTTTTTACTTTTTAATTCTCCAAACCAACCATCGCTATATCATTTCTAAAAACAACCAACCCATCAAAAACATCCACCACCACGGGCGTAGTCTTTTCAATCTCTCCGCCAAGTATCTTTTTGCTTAGTGGATTTACAATCATTTTTTGAATCAATCTTTTTAATGGACGAGCTCCAAATTGAGGATCAAACCCATTTTCTGAAAGATAATCTAAAGCATAATCGCTAAATTCTAATTGAATACCAGATTCTAAAACTGATTTTTTCAATCCATCCAATTGAATTTTTATGATGTTTCGAATATCATTTTTCATCAATGGTTGGAACATGATCACCTCATCTATTCTGTTTAAAAACTCTGGTCGAATCGTTTGCTTCAGCATCAGTATTACTTCCGACTTTGTACTTTCTACAACAGCTTCTTTGTTTAATTCGGTTACTTTTTCAAAATTGTCTTGTATGATTTGACTGCCCAAATTGCTGGTCATGATGATGATGGTATTTTTAAAATTCACTACCCTGCCTTTATTATCTGTTAATCTTCCATCATCCAAAACCTGCAAAAGCACATTGAAAACATCTGGATGTGCTTTTTCAATTTCATCCAATAGAATAACAGAATACGGTTTTCTTCGCACGGCTTCTGTAAGTTGTCCACCTTCTTCAAAACCCACATATCCTGGAGGCGCTCCAATTAATCTGCTGATGGCATGTTTTTCCTGGTATTCACTCATGTCTATTCTTGTCATCATGCTTTCATCATCAAATAAATAACTGGCTAAAGCTTTGGCCAATTCGGTTTTTCCCACACCCGTTGTTCCTAAAAATATAAATGAACCTATTGGTCGTTTGGGATCTTGCAAACCCGCTCTACTTCTACGAATGGCATCCGAAACGGCTTCAATGGCTTCTTCCTGACCAACCACACGTTTGTGCAATTCTGTTTCTAGATGTAACAATTTTTCACGATCACTTTGCATCATTTTTGAAACTGGAATACCTGTGGTTTTGGAAATACATTCCGCAATATCATCTCTATCCACTTCTTCTTTCAAAAGTCGTTTTTCAGAAAGCTCATCCAATTCAAGGGTATATTTTTTGATGATCTCTTCTTGCTCTTTGATTTTACCATAACGAATTTCTGCAACCAAGCCATAATCTCCATTTCTTTCAGCTTGTTCGGCTTCTTGTTTTAAAGCTTCAATATTTGATTTTCCAGTTTGTACTTTTTCTACAATCTCTTTTTCCTGATTCCACTTTGAGCGATACGTATCTCTTTCTACAGAGAGGTTTGCAATTTCGGTGTTCAACTCTTTCAATTTCTTATCGTCACTTTCTCTTTTAATGGCTTCACGTTCAATTTCAAGTTGACGAACTTGCCTTTCTAATTTATCCAATTCTTCAGGCATCGAATTCATTTCAAGTTTCAATTTTGCCGCACTTTCATCAATAAGGTCGATGGCTTTATCTGGTAAAAAACGATCGGTTACATAACGATTAGAAAGTTCCACTGCTGCAATAATGGCTTCATCTTTGATTCTTACATGGTGGTAATTTTCATACCTGTCTTTTAATCCACGCAAAATGGAAATGGCATCTTCTACATTGGGCTCATCAATCATTACTTTTTGGAAACGACGTTCGAGCGCTTTATCTTTTTCAAAATATTTTTGATATTCATTTAATGTAGTGGCACCAATGGCTCTAAGTTCGCCTCTAGCCAAAGCAGGTTTAAGAATATTAGCGGCATCCATCGCACCATCGCCCCCACCCGCACCTACAAGCGTATGGATTTCATCAATAAATAAAATGATTTCACCTTCACTATCTGTTACTTCTTTTACCACAGATTTCAAACGCTCTTCAAACTCTCCTTTGTATTTTGCACCTGCAATCAATAGTCCCATATCCAAGGCATAAATCACTTTTGATTTCAAATTATCTGGCACATCACCATTAACCATCCGCATGGCCAAACCCTCTGCTATGGCCGTTTTACCCACACCTGGCTCTCCTACTAAAATGGGATTATTTTTAGATCGTCTACTTAAAATATGTAACGTTCTTCTGATTTCTTCATCCCTACCAATAACTGGATCTAACTTTCCTGCACGCGCCAACTCAATTAAATTTTTCGCGTATTTATTAAGGGTGTTGAATGTATTTTCTTGTGTTTGAGATTTTATAGAGCTGCCTTTTCTAAGTTCTGTAATGGCCGCAATTAATCCTTTCTCTGTTAACCCTGCGTCTTTTAGCAATTTAGAAACGATATCTTTTCCTTGTAAAATCGCCAGTAATAAATGTTCGGGTGTAACAAAATCGTCTGAAAATAATTTCAAAACAGACCCTGCTCTTAAAATCATGGCATTCACTTCTCTGCCCAATGATTGGGCAGGCTCGCCAGTAACTTGAGGCAATTTCTCTAAAAGTTCATTCAACTTTTGATCCAATACATTAATGGTAACGTTGTTTTTTTTGAGTAGGTATTCAATGGGAGAATCTTCCATCGTGAGCATGGCTTTTAAAATATGCTCTGTTTCTATCGCCGGATTTTTTTGATTAAAGGCAAGCTGTTGTGCTTGTTGAATGACTTCGGTGCCTTTGATGGTGAAATTATTTAGGTTCATGTGTTTATTATTTTGTTTTATTCAAATTCGAACAAATCAAAAGACAATCCAATTCATTTTTTTTGCTATTATGGCACGTAAATCCAATAAAATGCGACATTTTTTCATTTAGAATAGCGATTAAAAAGAAAAAATCTTATCCTACTAACAAATTAAAAATCGATAAAAAAATATAACGGTGATGTGATAATTGTAATACATGTTGATGAAACTTATCATAGTTTTGGCGCATAAATAAAAAAGACAAGAATGAATAGAATACTGTGCTTCATTTTATTATTGACAATAACAACATCAAATGCCATTGGACAGAAGTTGAAAATAACCGGCATGTATTTTCAATGGGGATATAATACAGAATGGTACACCAAAAGTAATTTGCATTTTAAGTTGAGCAATGGAAGTGATTTTGTTTTGCATAAAGTAACGGCAAGCGATAAGCCGGATTTGTCGGGTATATATGATAGTCCATTAGACATTTCAATCCCTCAATATAATTACCGCATTGGATTTTATTTAAACGAATCAAAAATGCGTGCAATAGAAATCAATTTTGATCATGCAAAATATGTGGTGGATGATTTTCAACGTGTATTGGTTACAGGTACCATCGAAGGACAAGCCGTGAATGGAGACAGCGTATTAGAAAGAAATCGTTTTTTGCATGTTGAGCATACCGACGGAGCGAATTTTTTACATTTCAATTATGTGTGGCAAAAAAACATATTGAAAAAGCAAAAAAGCAATCGTCCTATGTTGAATTTAATAGGAAAATTGGGAGCGGGAATTAATATTCCAAGAACAGACTTCACCTGGAAAGGCGATCGATTGAACAACAAATTTCACATTGCAGGATATAACATAAGTGTGGAAGGTGGAGCGAGATATTATGTTGGAAAACGATTTTTTATAGAAGGTACAGCTAAAACTGGGTTTGTAAAATACACCAATGCATTGGCAAACACCACTCAATTTAAAAACAGTTATGTAAAACATTCATTTGGCTACTTTGAAATAATTGGATTATTTGGTTACGACATCACATTTTAAAACTAATTTAGAATTATGTACGAACATAAGAAACAGCAACTAGCCCCAATACGCGTATATCGAAAGCGTGTAAAGACCAATGCTTTAATCGCATTTGTCATTTTAATTTTCAGTTTATTCATAGGCATGTTGGGCTATAAATTAACCATCCCCGAATTTGATTGGTACGATAGCTTGTTGAATGCATCGATGATATTAAGTGGAATGGGACCTGTAGTAGATAGCAGCATTGTACTAACAAAAACGGCTAAGGTATTTGCTTCGATATATGCGTTATTTAGTGGCGTTACTTTTTTAACCACATTTGGTATTTTTCTCACGCCTGTGTTGCATCGTTTTTTTCATAAACTACATTTAGAAGAAAACGCGTAAAATAATTTTCAAAGCATGACACACTCTGATGCCAATAAAAATCAACTTTTTCAAAACAGTTTGCTGGTAAAATCCATAGCAACTGGTTTGGGATTTGATTATTGTGGCATTGCAAAAGCTGGAAAGCTAGATGAAGATGCAAAGAGATTGGAGCAATGGCTGAATAAAAATATGCAGAGCAACATGGAGTATATGTCACGTAATTTTGAAAAGCGCATCGACCCCACGGTATTAATGCCAGGTGCAAAATCGGTAATCACTTTACTCTTAAATTATTATCCTGAGCAAAAACAATCTGCAAAAGAAAATAAAATATCCAAATATGCTTATGGCAAAGATTATCATGAGGTGATAAAATCCAAGTTGCATGAATTTTTATTTTTATTACGCGAAAAATTAGGAGCCATTGAAGGAAGAGGTTTTGTAGATAGTGCGCCCGTGCTGGAACGTGCGTGGGCAAAGAAATCTGGCTTGGGATGGGTAGGCAAAAATGGAAATTTAATCACCAAAAAATCAGGTTCATTTTTTTTTATCGCTACACTGATTGTGGACTTAACTTTAGAATATGATATCACCGCAGAGTTTGATCATTGCGGAACCTGCACAAAATGTATAGATGCTTGTCCTACAGAAGCCATTTTACCCAACAAAGTGGTGGATGGTAGCAAATGCATCTCCTATTTTACCATAGAATTAAAAGATGCGTTGATACCTGAAAACATGAAGGGTAAATTTGACAATTGGATGTTTGGTTGTGATACTTGCCAAGATGTTTGTCCCTGGAATAGATTTTCAACACCAACAACAGAAAAGCAATTTCAACCCCTATCAGAAATTATTTCATTTACAAAAAAAGATTGGGAAGCATTAACGGAAGAAAAATTTAAAATCATCTTCAAAGAATCTCCCATTAAAAGAAGCAAATACAGCGGCATCAAAAGAAACTTACAATTTTTAAATCCCGAAAAAAGTGCAGCATCAAATTCAGAAACTGAGTAACATTTCAAAAAAAGAAACTCGAAAAGTAATTGGGCTAATGAGTGGCACGTCTTTGGACGGGTTGGATATGGCTCTGTGTGAAGTAAGTGGACATGGAAAAGAAACCCAATTAACATTGTTGGCGTTCGAAACCCATAACTATAACGATTTATTTAAAAATGAGGTAGCGGAAGTATTTTCCAAACAGATGGTGAGCTTGGAAAAATTATGTTTGTTGAACAGTTGGATTGCTCGAGAACATGCAAGCATCATCAATGCGCAATTAAAAAAATGGAATGTTGAACATACTGAAATTGATTTAATTGCAAGCCATGGGCAAACGATATATCATGCGCCCAAAAGGCAGCACCAGCAAGAGATCTACGAAAATGCAACACTTCAAATTGGAGATGGGGATCATATTGCGCATCACACGGGCATCATTACCATCAGTGATTTTAGGCAAAAACATGTGGCTGCCGGTCGCGAGGGTGCACCATTGGCGGCTTATGGAGATTATATATTGTTTGCGGATAAAAAAGTAGATCGGATATTGATCAACATTGGTGGCATTTCCAACCTAACGTACATTCCTGCAGATGGTAAATTTGAAGATTTGGTAAGCACAGATATTGGACCTGGAAATGGGTTGATCGATGCTTGGGTGAAGCAACATTTTTCGCCATTAAAATATGATGTTGATGGAAAAATTGCAGCCAGTGGAAATATAACAATTGAATTGTTGGACGCAATGATGCAAGATCCATTTTTAAAATCTACATTTCCAAAAACCACGGGACCAGAATTGTTTAATATAGCATGGGTAGAAAAAATCATTTTAGAAAATGGAATAAAAATAGAAAAAAATGAAGATGTGGTAGCTACTTTAACTGCGTTTACGGCTACCCTACTTACATCAGCGATAAAAGAATTTACATCATCGGACAATCCATGCGAGGTTTACATAAGTGGTGGCGGCGTGCACAACAAACTAATGATGCAAACGATAAAAACAAATTTGTCTGAAATTAAAATATCTACAACTGATGCCATTTCAATAAACCCTGATGCGAAGGAAGCGATATTGTTTGCTTTGTTGGCAAACGAATTGGTTGCTGGAGATGGGAGCTGTTTTGGTAATGGAAGCAAAAGCGCACCGAATGTTGGTATGGGGAAGGTGAGTTTTGCGGGGTGAGGGTTGGAAAATCAGTTGTTGAGAACTATTCAGATTGCGTTCTTTAATTCTGTTGAAAGATTTAAGATGGTTAAATTGAGTAAGAAACTATAAAATATAGTCGATTGACTCATCACAAAAAATTGCTTATTTTACACACATCTTTGACGTCAATTTTCACGTTTATAAATTAAGTCTTTCGTACACGTATATAGTCAATTACAGCATATAAATTTGTATGGAAAATAATCGATTTATTTTAGCGAAAGTTAAATAATTTATTAGCCTCTAAAAAACTATAAACTATTATGATAACCACCTCTAAACTTTTCTCCTCATTAATAATCATTTTTTTAGTCTACTCTTGCAATAGCAATAACGGAGTTAAAAAAGACAATGAGCTTATTGATGACAAATTTTATGAATGGAAAAATGAAGCACTTAAAAATAAGATTTATGTTGATAGCTGTCCTACATCAACTGAGCTAGAATCGATAGAGAATACAGCAGAATATAGTAAAATACAAAATGCAAGAATACTTCCAAAAGAACATTCTGTTTCCTATGGTTATTTTAATGATGACGACAAAATTGATGCATTGTATTCATTTTCTAGTTGTACTTGCGGAGATAAAATTGAGCTAAAGACTAGGTCAATACCTGGATTTACTTTTGATAATGACTTAATCATGGTAGAATCTTCATCTCAAGGGTATAATGTAATTGCAGATATTATTAAAACCAGTAAAATTGAAGATATTATTAAAACTAAATTATCGGCAATAAAAACATCTCTATCAATTAATGAAATATATGGTAAGCATTTATTGAAAGGAACTTGTAAAATTTGGTCAAGTGAAAATTCTGAAGGATTATGTTGTCCCGACAAACTATATCTAATTACAATAGATGTAAATGATAAAAAAATATGGTTACACATAAATGATTATGAAGTTCTATCTGTTGACGAAATTCATTATTGATTTAACCATTTTATGTTTATCAGAAAATTTTATAACCATTAGTTTGAAATTTAAATTATCTCATTAAAAACAACTTATGATAATACCTAAAGTAATCTGTTATAAATAAAATTAAGTGAATAGAACTTCCTCCAAATTAAAAATTAGTTCTCATATAGCTATTTATTTAACAGTTAATCAAATATTTTTAAATTAAACAACAAATTAAAATATGTATAAAAAAAAATTAATAGTATTGTTTGTTATTCATTTTATTTCAGGCACATATAAGTTGTGCTATGCTCAAACAAAACAAGAAACACAATACGAAAAAAAAGTATTACAAATCATTCAAAAATATTACAAGACACTATACGGTGAAAATTTAAGTCATAATGATGAATTACAGCTGAGTGCTTTTGGTAGTACGTTTGAAATGAAGCAATTTATTCTCAGTATGGGTGTAATAAAATATTCACAAAATCACACTGAATCTGAATTAAAATCAGTTTTACTTCAGATAGATAGAGAATTACAATTGGCTGAAAAACTTAAAACTACTATTGATTTTGAGCTTGAAAGAAAAAGAAAAGAAAATAAACTACAAGCAGAGATTGAGAAAACGGATTTAGGAAAAATAAAAATTAATATTAAAAAAACTTTTGAAAAGTGGGCACTAAAAGGTGAATTCGAAAAACAAGAAGATTACAATGATAGACTAGCTAATCAAAGCAGAAATTCTTTCTATGAAATATGTTCGGAAGAAGTTAAAAAACAAATACAGAATTTAAGTGAACATTATTTACGTCGAGAATTGCAGCCATATGATGCGGATAAAGAAATGTTCTCAGTGAAATTTGAAATAAACAATGTTAGATGGGAAAGCAGTATAAACATACCCATTAATCAGGCTCAAGATTTTAAATCAAACTGGAGTAGATTTGAGCAAGTACCAAACATTTATGAATGGTGTATAATCGGGAATTCTCTATGCCCTAAATTGATAACTCTTAAAGATGATAATTTAATATTTAAATTCACTTTACCTCTTCCCAATCAATTGGATATTATAATTTCATCTGACGACTTGTCTATTAACAATAAAAATCTTCAAGGGTATATTTTTAAGTTTTCTGGTGTTGCAAACATTGAATTAAATAAAATTAAAGACAAATTTTTAAAAGACTCGCTTGAAATAGCAAATCTAAATCATGAATTAGAGGCAAAATATTACTATTACAATACTGATCTTCTATCTAATCCCTTAAATATAAGAAAAGATTCAATTTCCGATTTTCAAAGAATAAGAATAGATGAAGATTACGAAATGATATATACAACCACACTGAATTCATTACAAGATAATTATGAGAAAATCAATCAAAGTTTTAAAAAATATTTTTATCAATCGTTTTCAAATTATAATGAAGAAGAAAATTGGTTTTCATCAATCGAAGATTTTAAACAGTATTATATACTAGGAGAGCCTGCTATTAAAAAAGAAATAGGATATCGCAAGGATAATCGGGAAAAAGATGAAGTGATTAATTTTCTACAAGAAAATATATCTTTTATTGAGACTATGAATTTTAGAGAAGAAAAAAAAGAAACTATAGGAGGACGTTTGGGTAGAGGAGTTCTTAATCTTGCTATAAGTCAAAACATTGAAGTGAAAAAAGACTACACAGAAATCAATAAAAAAAGGAGCGAGATACTACGATTGATTAATAATAGTCAAAACAAATTATTTTTCAATCAAATAATTGAATTTGTAATTGAAACAAATAAACTATTGAATAAAGATTGGATTAAAAATGGAAATTATTTTAAAAGTAAAAGTGAATTCTATAATGTTTATATCTCAGAAAATTTTTCGCAAGAATTGGACGATAGAAAAAATAATAAGTCTAATTAGTTTACTAAATAAAATTACTTTATAAATAATGACTGAAAATATTCCAACATATAAATAGCAACAAAATAAAAATTAAAATAGATGACTTTATACAACAGACAACTGTCGACATCTTAAAACCAACTAATTGGACAGAAACACCAGCACCTAACTTTCAGTGGAGTAGAAGAAATGCCCCATAAAAAATGCCCCGATAAATAAACTTTTATTGGACCATTTTTGCTACTCCTTGAGGACAATAATAGAATAAATAAGTAAAGAAAAAAATGGTATTTTTGGTATATTAAAATTGCGTATGCCGACAATATTATTTATTTACGGATGGAGATTGTTCTTTTATTCAAATGAGGGTGCAGAACCAATTCATATACATGCAGAAAAAGGTGATATGGAATGTAAGTATTAGCTATTAGTAGATGAAGTTGAAATAAAGGAAGCATTTTCCTTCAATCTAAATCCCTCTGCAACAAAAGAAATTAAGAAAATCATATACCAACATTTCGATTTAATCGTTGAATCATGGAGTAATCACTTTAATAAATAAAAATGATAGCTACACACAACATACAAGCAGTGACTTTTTATAAAAATTCTATTTGCCTACAAGTGGACGGGAAAGAAATCACGATACCTATTGATAAAGTTTCAAAAAAATTAGCATCTGCTAATGAAATTCAAAGAAACTTGTTTACCATTTCACCCTCTGGTTATGGAATTCATTGGCCTTTAATTGATGAGGATCTTTCCATAGATGCTTTATTAAAAGTCGCATGATAAAAATTCAAGAAAGTAACCTACCACTAACATTTAGTGAGTTTGGCAAAAGTGGCGGTTCAGTGCTCCGCAGACACATTTGTGATTAATCAAACATTTGTTTTTCAAATCAAGTTTTGTGGTGAAAGTCCCGCCCTTCGGGTAGCAGCAAACCGTTGGGTGCAATTATACAGAACACGAAACCGATAGAAAATAACGACATAAAATTGATATGACAAACGACTTTTTAAACAGCGCGAAAAAACAATTTGAGTATTACAAAATGCTCGGAGAAAAAACATTTTCACAACTTTCAGACGAACAACTTTTCATACAAATAAACGAAGAAAGTAATAGTGTTGCGACAATTGTAAAACATTTGTGGGGTAATATGCTTTCTCGTTGGACAGATTTTCTGACAACAGACGGAGAAAAAGAATGGCGACAACGAGACGCAGAATTTGAAAACGATATTTCAAACAGAACTGAGCTTTTAGAAAAATGGAATGAAGGTTGGACTTGTCTTTTTAACGCAATAAATCCCTTGACAGAAAACGATTTGGTAAAGGAAATATTTATACGAAATCAAGGACACACGATCACAGAAGCTATAAATAGACAATTGGCACATTATCCATATCACGTTGGTCAAATTGTATTTATCGGAAAACTATTGTGTAACGAAAATTGGTCTTCACTTTCTATTCCGAAAGGAAACTCGAAAGAATATAACGCTGAAAAATTTGCGAAACCGAAACATAAACAACATTTTACAGACGAATATATAAACGATAAAAATACCCTTTAAATGATAAAAGGAATTTATGAAACACATATAAATGTAGAAAATTTAGAAACTTCAATTGAGTTTTATCAAAATGTTCTTGGACTTGAAAAGTGTGGGTATAATGACGATCGAAGAATTGCATTTTTTTGGGTTGGCAAACCACAAGAATATATGTTAGGACTTTGGGAAAAACCAAAATCAGAAATTGTAAAAATGCACTTTGCTTTTCGTTGCGACAAGGAAGATATTTTAAATAACTCAATTTCATTTTTAAGAGACCGAAATTTAAAACCGTATAATTTTCTTAAAGACAATAATGAAATACCAATGGTTTTTTCTTGGATGCCTGCATTGGCAATTTATTTTGACGACCCAGATGGACATTGTTTAGAGTTTATTTCAATTTTGGAAGGAGAACCAAAACCAGAATTAGGAATTATAACTTTTGACGAATGGGAAAGACAAACAAAAATTTAATAAATAAAACGAATAAAAATAACTACCCCCAACATCCGTTTGCCTCTATAACCCAAAACCAAACTTTAAATGCTTATGCTACGACAATTAACCATTTTTACTATTTTAACCTATACTCTATTATCTTGCCAAAAAGAAAATGATATTCAAAATGAAACGACGCCGGATGCATATACAGGTGATAGTACATTACTTGACTATTTTGCTATCATTGAAAACGGAGATACTATATATCGTATGAAATTTGAGTATGACAGTCTTAAACGAATTACAACATTGCTGCGTTATGACTCCACACAAAACGACACTCCTCCATGGATTTATGATGAATACCATTATACAGGCACAAGCCGTTTTCCTTATAAAATTGTTGGTACGGAACGATTCTCTCCTAATGGTGTAAATAACATTATCGCACACGACTCCACTTATTTTTTTTATGATGGGGCGAATAAAATTATTTATGATTCTACTGTTTCTGATTATTTAGCTTTTTCGCCATCTGTATTCCAAACCCAAAGGAATGGTTTACTCGTAAGCGTTAGCGGGTCTTGGAATGAAGATTATAGCATCCAGACGTTGAATAATAATTTAGTGTATAGCAATTACATGGACACGGTAACAAGTCATGTTTCTAATCCTTACAAATTTACATACGACACAAAACCTAATCCGTTATATAGGCCTGAACTGGAAGGAACACCAATATTAGGATTCAAAATGTTCTATTTTCGCAATCATCTGATTGAATTGGCACAAAAAAATAACCGTACTTCTTTTTCATGGCGACTATATAGTGGCACTGGTCCAGAAGTTACTGAGCAATATTTCTACACGTATAGAAGTGATGGCTATCCATTGTCTGCAATATCTAATTCATTTACAACTAAAATGTTTGTTTATAAGTATAAGCAATAATGCAGTAGTCAAAATGGGGTCTTATTATAGGGCGGACGATTTGGGATTAACATTAGTAATATTGCAATCAACGGTAGAGGTTCCCTGCTGATGAAGTAATGATTTTTGACAATTCTGTAATTCATATTCTGAATCAAAGTAAATCTAATCCGGATTTTTCATGCAAAATCCGGGTTAAAGCAAAAAATGGAAAGCAGTTACTACTTAATCAAAACCAATGTGTTGCTAAGAATTCTTATAGTCTGATTGTTGTGTCGTTATTTGTCCAATTAACTTAATAAGTTTATTTTTAGCACTTTCATTACTTTAAAAAGTAAAATAAACCCTGAAATTGAAATGACTAAAAATAAAAATTTCAACCAACTGAAATATCAACCTGCACTTGATGGAATAAGAGCATTTGCTATTATGCTTGTAATGCTTGCTCACGCTAATTTTCAACTATTTAAAAATGGAGGAATTGGAGTATCTGTATTTTTTGCTTTATCCGGATTTCTCATAACTACTTTATTACTTGAAGAATTTCAAAAAAATGACAGCATTTCCTTAAAAGGTTTTTACGTCAGAAGAACAATGAGGCTATTCCCAGCTCTATATGTAATGCTTGTATTTGTATTTATTTATTCTACTTTTTTTAGAATACCAAGTGACCAAAAAATGATTAATCATGAAATTTTATCAGCAGCATTGTATTCGTTTAATATTTCATGGGCTTGGGGTTGGGGAACAACTGGGATTATTTTATACCATACCTGGTCTTTAGGTGTTGAGGAACAGTTCTACCTCTTTTGGCCAGTTTTATTATTTTTATGCTTAAAGATTAAAATAATAAAACCATTCGTTTATTTTTTAGCAATATTGATTTTTGTAATTTGGACTTTGAACTATTTGGATACATTTTCATTAATTTTAGGTTCCATCATAAAGGAATCGATTTTCATAGGATGTCTAGCAGGTTTGATTAGATTTTATGGCTACTTTAAAATGAAAATCCCCCTAGTTGTAGCACTTCTTTCTTTGGTCATAATATTTCTTATTGGCATGTATCCAAAAGCAATTCCTAACCATTTTTCTGATATTTTTAATGGTTGTAGTATTTTATCTGTAATCATTATCTTTCATATTGTTGGTAATTCAGAAAGTGTCATATCTAAATTTTTCTCGAATAAAATTATGGTATTCATTGGTAAAATTTCTTACTCGCTATATCTTTGGCATTTACCTATTTTCAAGATATTCAATTCATCACTTACTTTTTTACCTTCTCACATAGCTTTTGTTGGCAAGTTTGTTGTATCTTTTTTATTTGCTTTGGCATCTTGGTATTTGGTTGAAAAAAAGGCCACTGCTTTGGGTAGAAAATGGAGTTTCAAAATTGCAGAAAAACAGCATGCTTTAACAAGATTGTAAATGTTTTGCTCGTAAATATGCCGAAAATGATGCTGTAATTAAATTTTAGTTCCTTTTAATTGGGCTTACAAAACGGAAAAATGCTCTCCTCACCTCTTAAACGCCGGATGAAACTGCTGAAGCGTGGACCTTAAAAAATCCCTATCCAAATGCGTGTATATTTCGGTAGTGGTTATGCTTTCATGCCCGAGCATTTCTTGTACCGCACGTAAATCAGCACCGCCTTCTACCAAATGTGTGGCAAATGAATGTCTAAACGTATGCGGAGAAACATTTTTTTCTATACCTGCTTTTTTTACTAGCTCTTTCAAAATTAAAAATATCATAACCCTACTCAACTGGCTCCCTCTCCTATTTAAGAACAAAAAATCTTCTTTGTCTTTTTTAATCATAATGTGATTTCGCACATTGTTTTTATAAATATCGATATGTTTAATGGCTTCCGAACCTATGGGCACTAAACGCTGCTTATCGCCTTTACCAATTACTTTTATAAATCCAACATCCAAATAAAGACAACTGATTTTTAGGTTTATCAATTCACTAACGCGAAGTCCGCAACTGTACATGGTTTCAAAGATGGCTTTGTTTCGGGTACCTTCTGCTGCACTTAAATCTATGGCATCAATAATGGCATTAATCTCGTTAATAGAAAGCGTATCAGGTAATTTCCGCCTTATTTTAGGGGCTTCAAGCAATACTGTAGGGTCTTTTTCGGAAAGCTGTTCGAGTAAACAATATTTATAAAAACTACGCAATCCAGAAATGATTCGTGCTTGAGAAGTAGCCGTCATGCCCAGTTCATGAATCCACTTTACAAAATTTTCAAGCAATTTTAGATCGATGTCGTTGGGCGATTTTTTTAAATCATGAATCTCTAGAAAGGCAGTAAGTTTGTCTATATCTTGTAAGTAAGCATCAACGGAGTTATCAGACAATGATTTTTCGAGTTGTAACCAAGCTTTAAAACCTTTTTTGAAGGAATCCCACATCATTTATAGAATTGTTTATTGGGGAATGAGGTTACAATTTAATTAAACATTATTTTCGTTTTGTAATTTATTCAAAATTTAAACAAAAACCTGATGCTGCCCATAAATTTCAGATCTTTCAAAAGACGGTTAACGCTTTATAGAAAAGATTTCAGAAGATTTATTACCCAAACAGAAAAAGCATCTCCCAAAGGGATAGATCAGCTTACGCCCAAAATTGCTGAAGAAGTTTGGAAAGAGGTTGATTGTTTAACCTGTGCGAATTGTTGCAAAAAAATGACGCCAACGTTTACTACAAAAGATATCAAGCGCATCTCTGCTCATTTCAATCAAACTCCGTTGGAATTTGAGAAAAAATGGTTGAAAAAGGACCGAAATAAAGATATGGTGAACACCACTCAGCCTTGTCAGTTTTTAAATTTAACCGATAATAAGTGTAGCATTTATGAAATTAGGCCAGAGGATTGTTCAGGATTTCCACATTTAACCAAGAAAAAATGGGCGGATTATGCCCATGTCCACAAACAAAATATCGATTATTGTCCAGCTACATTTAAGCTAATTGAAAAAATGAAAGCTCATTATGACAATGTAACTATCGTAAAAAAATAAAAAAAGCCGCATAGACATGCAGCTTGATGTTTGAATCTCTCGATTCATAAACCCCCAAAGAAAGCGTTTAACTACTTCATTCAAACAGACATTGGGGTACAAATTGTCTGTTTACTACTATCATAAAAAACATATCAGGTAAGGCGCAACCGATGGATTATTGGAGCCATCGGTTGCCATGTTTTCGTTTTTAAGCGAACTTAAAAACCATTACATTTTTATTTCCCTACATGCTGATTGTTTGTATAACCTACATGTATATTCAAAGATTTTATTTCAAAAACGCAATCACATTAAAATATTTTCCATTCGTTTTTTCTTAAACACAAATCATTAAAATGAAGAATAGAAATCATTTCTAAAACAATAACGATTTAATTATATTCGTTAAATTATAAAATGGTTTGAATTTGAAATCTGGTTGAACGGTAGGAGAAGGAAAAATATGGAATTAAAAGAAACAAATAATTTCTTATTTCGTTTCTGAGACAAACATAGAAACTTCAAAATTTAAATCAAAGCATTTTTAT
>CANFUJ010000020.1 GCA_947450165.1 Chitinophagaceae bacterium | reverse complement strand
CGTGGCATGGGTGGACAGGTGAAAGAGCTCTTTGTAAAAGAAGGGGATGTTGTTAAAAAAGGTCAGCTGTTATTGAAATTAGATGATGCTATTATGAAGCAGTCAATTGCAGCTGCTCGTCAACAATTAGAAGGCATTAAAACACAATTAAATTTTGCTAAAGACGTGTATGATCGTCAAAATAAATTATGGCAAAAAGGTATTGGTACTGAAGTTCAAGTGATTAGTGCTAAAACAAATGTAGAAGCTTTACAAAATCAATTGAAATCTGCAGAGGAGCAAGTTAAAGTGGGACAAGAACAATTAAATACATCTTCAGTTTATAGTGATGTAGATGGTGTTGCAGAAACCGTTATGGTTAAAGTAGGTGAATTATTTGGTGGAATGGGACAAATTAAAATTGTAAATACCAGCAAATTAAAAGTAGTAGCTAACGTTCCTGAAAATTATATCACACAAGTTAAGCAAGGATTACCAGTGTTGATTAATGTTGCAGAAGCAGGAAAAACAATCAATTCAAACATTTCATTAATTGGTCAAACCATAGAAAATTCGCAAAGAGGATTTACTGCAGAAGCAAAAATAGCCAGCGAAAATTTCCTTAAACCTAACCAATCTGTAGTAATGAAAATTTTAGATTACACTTCATCAAATGCAGTTGTGATACCAATCAACACATTACAAAGCGATGAGAACAACAAGTATGTTTATGTGATGGAAAAATTAGGTAATGGAAAAACAGTTGCAACTCGAAAAGTAATTGAACTTGGACAAGTTTATGGCGATTTAGTAGAAGTAAAATCTGGTTTAACAGGCGGTGAACAATTGATTACAGCTGGTTACCAAAATTTATATGAAGGCCAAGTGGTGTCTACTCAAATGAAATAAGTTCATTGAAGTACAACAAAATAAATTACGTCAGTAAAAAAATATTTTATGCATATTATAGATGGGATTAAAGAAAAGATAAAAGAATTTAAACCTACGAGTTGGGCTGTTGACAATAGAACTGCGGTATATATCATTGCCATTTTAATTTCTGCTTTTGGGTTGTATAAATTCAACACGTTGCCTAAAGAACAGTATCCAGATATTGTGGTACCAACGATTAGCGTGGCAACTGTTTACGTAGGAAACTCGCCAAAGGATATTGAAAATTTGGTGACGCGTCCTATTGAAAAGCAATTGAAAGGAATTAGTGGCGCTAAGGTTAAAAAAATTACGAGTACGTCTCAAACGGATTATAGCTTGATTGTTGTTGAGTTTGATACAGATGTTAAAACAGAATTAGCCAAGCAAAAAGTAAAAGATGCAATAGACAAAGCACAAACTGATTTGCCCAACAATTTAACCCAACAACCCAATGTGCAAGAGTTTGCATTCAGCGAAATGCCCATCATGTTTGTAAACGTGAGTGGAGATTATGATGGCATCAAACTAAAGCAATTTGCCGATAAGCTTCAAGATAAAATCGAAGAACTTCCAGAGATTACCCGTGCTGAAATTGTGGGTGCTCCAGAAAGAGAAATTCAGGTAAATGTAGATCCATATAAAATGCAAGCGGCACGCATTAGTTTTATGGATATTGAAAACGCCATCTCTAGAGAAAATAATGATATCACTGGCGGTTTGATTGCTGTAGGCGATATGAAAAGAACCTTAAAAGTAAGGGGTCAATTCAATTCTGTTTTCGATCTTAACAATATTGTTGTTAGAAGCAGTGCACAAGGATCAACAGTTTATTTAAGAGATATCGCGGTTTTAAAAGATACTATAAAAGACAGAGAAAGCTATGCGCGTTTGGATGGAAAAAATGTAGTAACCATCAACATTGTAAAAAGAGCTGGTGAAAATTTAATTGCTGCTGCGGGAAAAGTAAAAGACATCGTGGCAAAAATGAAAGAGAGCGAGGAATTGCCTCCGAGTTTAAAAGTGGTGATCACGGGCGATCAAAGTAAAGCTACAGCTACATCTTTTAACGACCTTGTAAATACCATCATCATTGGCTTTGTGCTTGTATTGATTGTGTTGATGTTTTTCATGGGTGTTACCAATGCGTTCTTCGTGGCATTAAGTGTGCCTTTAAGTGTGTTTGTTGCCTTCTTGTTTTTACCCATTGCTGATTCAATAGTAGGCACTCCAGTTACCTTAAACTTCATTGTATTGTTTGCGCTGCTCTTTGGATTGGGCATTATCGTAGATGATGCTATCGTTGTGATTGAAAACACGCATCGTATTTACAACAACGGTAAAATTAAAATTATAAAAAGTGCAAAAGAAGCAGCAGGTGAAGTTTTTATTCCAGTATTAGCAGGAACAGCTACTACGCTTGCACCATTTTTCCCCTTGCTATTTTGGAAAGGCATCATTGGTAAGTTCATGATTTATTTACCTACCATGTTGATTCTTACATTAGCGGCTTCTTTAATTGTAGCATTTATTTTTAACCCCGTTTTTGCGGTAAGCTTCATGAAGCCTGAAGGCAAAGAGTATGAAGAAGAAAAGAAATTATTGTTTAAAAAATGGTGGTTTTGGACAGGTATTATTTCGGGTGTAATCATGCATTTATTGGGTTCTCACGGCTTTGCTAATTTCTTATTGTTTATGATGTTGTTGGCGGTGATGAATCGATATGTTTTTAATGGGGTGATTCATTATTTTCAAAATACGGTATTACCTAAATTGATGAACAAGTATGAAATATTATTGAAGTGGATTTTAAAAGGAACACGTCCGGTATGGGCAGTAGTATTTTTATTTATCTTATTTCCTATCTCTGTATTTCTGTTGATTGCAAGGGGAAATAAAGCCACATTCTTTCCAAGTGGTGATCCCAATTTTATTTACGTGTATTTAAAAATGCCGGTAGGTACAAATGTAAAAACTACAGATAGTGTAACGCATGTGTTAGAACAAAGGGTGTTTAAAGTGCTCGAAAGTGAAAAGCCTGGAACCGAAGGCAGCATTGTAGAAAGTATCATTGCAAATGTGGCCAACAGCGCCAACAATCCTAGAAGCAATAATAGGAGCGTTCAACCAAATCTAGGAAGGATTCAGGTTTCATTTGTTGAATATGAAAAACGTCATGGCAAAAAAACGCTTCCATTTTTAGATGCCATTCGTGCTAATATGGGCGGCATTCCGGGCGCAAGTGTGGAAGTTACCAAAGAAGAAGGCGGTCCACCAACTGATCCTCCAGTAAACATAGAAATCGTAGGCGATAAATTTGAAGATATTGCCACTGTAGCTACTAAACTGAACAATTTTTTAGATACAAATCAAATCAATGGCATTGAAAATTTAAAGCTTGATGTGGATTTAAATAGTCCGGAAATTACCATTAAAATTGATCGTGAAAAAGCAATGTTGGAAGGTTTAAGTACGGGCCAAATTGGTATGGAAATTAGAACCGCTGTTTTTGGTAAAGAAGTAAGTAAGTTGAAAGATGGCGAAGATGAATACAAGATTCAATTGAGGTATAGCGATTTAATTAGAAATAATGTTACTGATTTAATGAACATGCGTATAACGTTCATGGATATGACTACGATGCGCATAAAATCGGTTCCTATTAGTTCGGTGGCATCTATTGATTATACAAATACTTCTGGAGCCATTGCACGTAAAAATGTAAAGCGTACCATTCAATTGCAATCCAATGTACTTGATCCATCAATGACGGCAAAAGTAAATCAGGAGCTTGCTGTAAAAATTGCACAGTTTAAATCTCAATATACTTTACCAGGAAACGTAACAATCAAACAAACTGGACAAGGAGAACAGGAAGCAGAAACCAATAGTTTCTTAGGAATGGCATTGACAATAGCATTGGGATTAATTTTCTTGATTTTAGTGCTTCAGTTTAATTCATTAAGCAAACCGTTTATTGTACTTACCGAAATTTTCTTCTCGGTGATTGGGGTGTTGTTGGGTTATGCTTTTACTGGAATGACCATTGCCAGTATCATGCTTGGTGTAGGTGTAATTGGCTTAGCAGGTATTGTAATTAAAAATGGAATTTTATTGATTGAATTTACGGATGAATTGAGGGGCAGGGGCATGAAAACGAGAGAAGCGGCAATCATGGCTGGAAAAATCAGAATTATTCCGGTAATGCTTACGGCAATCGCCACTATACTTGGATTGTTGCCTTTGGCCGTTGGATTTAATATCGATTTCGTATCGTTGTTTCAACATTTTAATCCGCATATTTTCTTTGGTGGAGATAGCGTGGTATTCTGGGGTCCTTTGAGCTGGACGATTATCTTTGGATTGATCTTTGCGTTTTTCTTAACGCTGATCATGGTGCCAAGCATGTATGTAATTTCTGAAAGATTAAGACGACCAATGGATAAGTTTTACGGAACAAAATACGTGGCATTATTTGGTTTTACAGGTCCGTTGTTCTTTGTTTTTGTGTTGATTATGTATGTAGGCAGAAGATTACAAGGAAAACGTGTATGGAATGGTAAGATGAGGGGGTAGTGGATTTAAAAAGACATCCAAACTAAAAAGAAAAAATTAAAAACTCGAAAGTATTGTAGCTTTCGAGTTTTTAATTAATACACGAATAATTAAATTATACTCACAGGTATAAATTTTAAAAGAATTTATAATGAGCATATTGAATTTATTATTATTTTCAATTTAATATAAAATTGATTTATGAATTTTAATCTCAAAAAAATGTTTTCATTTAAAAAGCCGTTGCTAATTCTTGTTGCACTTTTTTTTATTTTAATAAGTGGTTTTAGCCAAAGTTATAATTACGAAAAAGCAACAGAAGCTTATAAAGCAGAAGACTATGATTTAGCATTGGATTTTTACACAAGAGAAATTAGTGATAACCCTAAAAATAATGATGCATATTATTATCGTGCAACAATCTATCAATACAAGGACAAAAATTCGCTTGCTTTATCCGATATCAATATTGCGTTAAAGAATTATAGTAAAAAAGATAAAAAATCTTTAGCTGCTTGTCATTCATTAAAAGCTTCGATTTATGAAAGTATCGAAGAATATGATAATGCTATTGAAGAATACAATTTCGCAATCAAATTATCCCCTGATTATCAACCCTATTATATTTCAAGAGCTCAAATATTTTTTGATAAAAAACAATATGATAAAGCAGAAGCAGATTATCGAACTATTTTAAAAATGAATGAGGGTGATGTACAGGCATTAGCATCTTTAGCAAGAAATTTTATGACAACCGACAATGATGCTGAAGCTGAAAAAATATTAAATAAAGTAATTAAGCTTAATCCTGAATATGTTAGTGGGTATTATTATAGAGCTATACTTTATTACAAACAAAAAAAATATAATGATGCAATAGCTGATGCTTTTTATCTATGCAGTTTAAAAGAATCTGACAAGGAAAATCGAAACTTTTTTATTAATTATGCCAATAAAAATATAACACTTGCCTTGTCAAAAGTGAATGCAAAAATTAGTCAATATCCTGAAAAAGATGATTGGTATTTTATAAGGGCTCAATTGTACGAAAACAGCAAGGACTATTTTGCAGCAATTGCTGATTATAATAAAATGTTGGATATTTCAGATGCATCTTATCGAGCTAGCATTTAAAGTTATAGAGCAGATTGTTATAAAAATGAGGGATTGAATGACCAAGCCATTTCAGATTTAACAGAAGTGATTACAATCGATTCAACTTATGCATTTTATTATTCTTCAAGGGGAGAAGTAAAAAAATTAAAAAAAGATTATGTTGGGGCCATTGCAGATTTCTCAAAAGCCATTTCAATAAAACCTGATAACGCTTGGCTTCATTTTGGAAGAGCTAGAATCAAAGATCAATTTTTAAATGATGTTGATGGTGCACTAAAGGATTATTCTGAAGCAATATCTATAAGAAGTGATTATTATTATACTTATTTAGCACGAGGACGTTTTTACAAAGAAAAAATCAAAGATGAAAAAAAGGCAAAAGAAGATTTATTAATGGTTTTGAAATTGGATACAGCAGTTGATTACAGTGGGAATTGTCGCGGGTATGCTTTGTTTTATCTAGATAGAAACAAAGAGGCAATAGAGTGGCAAAATAAAGTTCTTGAAGAATATCCTAATGAATATAATTATTATGATGCATCATGCTTGTATTCATTAATGAAGTTGCCAAAAGAGGCCATTGATAATTTAAGGTTAGCTTTTGAAAACGGGTTTAGAAATTTTATTCGTATTTCTGAAGACGAAGATTTTGATTTTGTAAAAAACAATCCTGATTTTATTAGTTTGATAAACGAATGGAAAAAGAAACATGAATTAACAAAAAGTAAAAATCCAATTGAAACCAAAACCGAAGAAATTCAAAAGTATCAAACGGCCACTATTCCTATGAAATCAAGAGGATCTGGTACTTACGAGGTTTCATGTAAAGTAAATGATTTGAAATTGAATTTTATTTTTGATACTGGTGCTAGTGATATTTCCATTTCACAAACAGAAGCACTTTTTATGTTGAAAAATGATTACTTAACTGAAGCGGATATTAAGGGCAAAGAAAAATATATAGATGCTAATGGTGACATTAGTGTTGGAACAAAAATCATGTTGAAAAAAGTAGAGATTGGCGGTATAGTTTTAAAAAATGTTTCAGCTTCAGTAGTCAATAATAAAAATGCGCCATTGCTTTTTGGACAAAGCGCATTGAGTAAATACGGTAAAATAATTATTGACAATAAAAAAAATGAAATAACCATTTCAGTTCCAGAGAGTAAATAAAAGTATTTCAGGTTGGTGATTTTTTTAATTCACACCAAATTAATTTTGCTATTCACAAAAAAGGGACTAAATATTTTGATACATTTTTTTCTTTCAATGAAGTTGAAATTAAAAATTAATCAAGGTAAACTGTTTTCTACTCAAAAAAATCAACTTTCTCTTTTACTGATCATGCCTAAGCGATTTTTCCAGCTTTATTTTTATCAAAATTCAATGTAAATAAAAGGTAAAGAATCCTCTGACGCAATTTGATATAAAACAATCAACAGAATCCCAAAAAGGGTAGATACAATAAACAAAGGAAGCTTATTGTAAAGTTTAAATAGAAAGGAATACCAGCTTAATGGTAAATACTGCAAAATCAATGCAACTATCATAATGGTAAAAGGGGTGTAATAAATAGATAACCATTTTGAAAACAAACCAAAATCAATGTCAACAAACATTTTATGGTAAAAATTGAAAGCAAATAAAATATTGGGACTATTGATTAACACCGAAGAGAATGCTAGAAAATTAAATGTCAAAAAAATACTTAAAAAAACATAAGCATGTTTAAATTTATTGCTTAATTGATTTCTAGTTTTTTGACTTATTATTTCAATTACAATTGCAGTTCCATGGAAAAATCCCCAAATTACAAAAGTTAGATTTGCACCATGCCATAAGCCAGAAATAAAAAAAGTAGAGAATATGGCAATAATAGCTCCAATCTTTTTATATTTCCTTAATGCAAATGCTATGGGTTGATGTACATAATCACTTAGCCATAAATACAATGAAATATGCCAACGTTTCCAAAAGTCACTAATGTTTTTTGCTTTAAAGGGCTGATTAAAATTACCTGCAATTTCAAAACCCAACAACATTGCAATTCCAACTACAAGATCTGTATACCCAGAGAAATCAAAATACAAATGTACAAGTCCCGCATAAGAAGACATAAACAAATCAATCGAACTAAAAAATTGTGGGCTCTCAAAAACACGATCAGAAAAATTTGCCGCAATGAAATCTGCAACTACAATTTTCTTTACAAGCCCAAGTGAAATTAAGTAAACGGCAAATTTTATCTCCTTTGATGTGATTAATTTAATCGAATTTAATTGAGGTAAAAGGTCTCTTGCTTTTGTAATAGGACCTGCCAAAATATTCGGGAAAAAAGATACATATACTAAATAATTTTTAAAATCATTTTCCGGTTCTTCTATAACTTCTCTGCTAACATCAATTACATAGCTTAAAGATTTAAACACAAAGTAGCTTATTCCTATTGGTTGTAATATTTTAAATGTAAGGCTAATATTGGAGTGTGAAACATCATTAATTAGGTTAATAAAAAAGTATGTGTACTTAAAATAAATCAACGCACCTACATTAATCAGAAACGAACAAAATAGGAATAGTTTTTTATAAAAATCTTTTCTAGTTCTATGAATAGATTTGGCAATGATAAAATCAAAAAATGCCATTCCAATTAAAATGAAAACAAAATAGCCACTTATTTTATAATAGAAGAAAAGACAAAATAAAAGCAACAATGAATTTCTAACATGGATTGATTTATAAAAAATACTGAATAGTAAATAAAATACTGTAAAAAGAATAAAAAATTCAATTGATTGAAAAATCATGGGCTCACTTGGATTGTAAGTAAGCCACTTATTTATAAGACTTAAATCAAAGTTCATTTATTGTTTATTTTTAAGGTCTGGCCTATTGTTAGTTTATTGGAGTTTAATTTATTTATAGCTTTTATATTTCGAGGAGTTGTTTTGTATTTTTTGGCAATAGTAAATATTGAATCTCCTTTTTTCACTTTATAAATGATTGCAGTTTCTTTTTTTGTTTTAAGAGCAGGTTTTTTTTTTGTACTTTCTGTTTTAACTAAAATTTTATTTTCAGAACCCTTTCTTTCATATATAATTAATGAAGCGCTGTCGTTTTTTAAATAGTACAAGTAAGTATTTAAAATAGCATTTGTAAATAAGTTACCCTTAATGTTATATCCTAAAGTACTGAGGTGACACATATCTTTTGAACTCAACCCATTAGAAAACCATTTTTTCATCGAATAGGCACCTCCACTAACAATATAATAATCATAGTATGAAACATTATTAAATGCCGAAAACTGTCTTAGAAAAGACGAATAAAGGCCAGCGTTAATTATATTCCTTCCCTTTACATAAATATTTTGCATTCCAACCAACATAATCGAAGTGTTTGGACTGCTTGTTTTTATTTTTTTAATACATTCCTTGAGGTCGCTTTCGATTTTTGTTTGATTAAAATCTCCAAACGCCAAATCATTTGCAATTAAATCAACGATAACTAAATCTGGGTTAAATTCTGCAATCTGGCTTTCATATAAATTTTCCTTTAAAAAACTACTTAACTTGGCCCCGTTAATTCCAACACTATTATACAAAATGCCTTTATCCTCATCGCTTTCAAGACTTAAACCATATATCTCAAAGTATTGCTGATTATTGTTTGTTTTTAAAACCCTCATTGATATTGATGAGGGAGAATGTGGCAAACTAATTTCAATACATGATTTGTTCTTAGAAACATTTGAACAATTTATATTTTGCCATTCTTCATTTTCAGCAAGTCTATATTGACAATCGAAACTGTTTAATCCTGTGTAACAAAATAATTTTAATTTGGTAAAATTGGGTTGAATTTTCGCCCTTTCTTTTATGAATTGAATTTCAAAACCAGCAGAAGTATCATAAGTTCGAGCCGTTATACCCGTAATACCAAGATCCAAAATAGCCGCTGTATCAATGTTTCTTGTTCTATCCCAACTCCCAAATCCTTTAACTTCATAATCATAAGTTGCATGTGTTTTAGCGATCGTATATGGAAAAATTGAACCTCTTCCTCCAAATCCAAAAGCTTCTTGTAATAAATTTCTTGTACAACTTGCACCAATGTCGGCTTGTAAATGCGAATCACCAATGTGTAATATTCTGACTTTTGATTTGTTTGATTTTTTTAACTTCTCGAAAAAATTTCTCAAAGCATCTGTTGAATAGTATTGAATATAATTTGCAGAAGTATCCATGAAAGGATACAATTGGTTATATACAATCTTTGATTTCACATAATTTGTATCTGCGGAGATTTGACAATTTGAATGAAAATAAAATATTGTAAATGAAAACACTAAAAGATAAATCTTATTCATGTACTAATTTTTTTCTAGTTAAATATTTTTTGTATTCAAACATTAATGCCTTGTAAATTTCTTTGCAAACAATCGCTCTTCCTTTATCGCTATAATGTCCATCTCTCGAAGCAAGTCCTTTTTCATTCCAAATTTTAACTGAGTTTTCCCCGCCCATTAATTGATAAATGTCAAAAAATGCCATTCCGTTTTCAACGGCTGATTTTCGTTGAAGGTTTCGCATTTCACTAATATTTGGATAAGATTCATAAATGCCATTAACTGATCTTGAAACATCATTTATCCCAATGATTAAAACACTTCCATTGTTTAAGGCTGATTTAAAATGTAGGTATAGATTTTTATACATATTGCCATAAAAATTAAGCGATTTTTCATTTTTAATACCTTGAACTACATTCCCTCCAAATTGAACAATTGCCATATTGGTATTGGTTTTGCTGTAGATATCGATTAATTCGCTTTGAGGTATCAACATTAATCCATCTCCTGCTTGACCTCTTAATCCATAGTTATCAAACTGAATACCTTTTTGACCATCAAATGAAAGCCCATAAACTGATGGAGATGGCCCCCTAAAAACAAATTCAAGAATTGTTTCGTTTGAGGATAAGTTTAAATCTAATGCATTGAATTTTGATTTTTGATTGATGTGATGACTAGCTAAAAGTTTATGTTTTGAAGAATAAACATCCAGAATACAAGAATCTGAACCATAACCATAATATAAATAGGCCTTTTTATAGGAACTTAAAATATTCAATGAAAGGGAAGATTTTAATGATGGAGCGTAACGATAAACACTTCCTCCCTGACCATAAGAAAACCCTTTTATTTTATTTGTAAAAACAGTATATCTTATCCAAGACTCATCTGACTTCCTTATGTAACTAACAGGGTCAGTTATATCTCGCATTGGAATATAACCAACGCCTTCGCAAAGAAATTTAGATTGAAATAATTTCCTTAGTTCAAATGTCATACGATCTCCTTCAATTTGAGAATCTCCGTAATGAGCAATTCGAAATAATTTATTACTGCTATCAGAATTTGACAGTTTTTCAAAAAAAGAATCTAAAGGATATTTACCATTTATTTGATAATTATACAAAAAAGGAGATGGTTTAATATCAGATTCATTTATATCCAACTTAGAGATATTTATTAAACTGTCTATGTAAACATTGAGTTCTGATTCTGACTTGGGTTCGTAAATGGGTAACTTTATTGAGTCGGATTGTACTTCAAGGCGTTTTGATAAAATTGTTTTCTCTTGATTTGAAGTAGTATCCTTTTCTTTTTTAAAAAAGTTATCAATAGAAACAAATTTTATTTCCTTATCAAAAATAAACTTTCCGTTTATTTTTAGAATAAATATTATTACAAAAAAAAAGGATAGAAGATAGAAAATAAAAAAGATTGGTTTATGCTTTTCCATACATTTATTACTAGATTTTTTGTTGAATCAAATCCAATAAATCACCTACTTTTTTTAATTTAATAAGTTCTTTTAAAGTCAATTTTATTTTGAATGTATTTTCTACTTTTTCAATCATAATTAAATGAGTTAAGCTTGTCCAATTGCTTACATCGTTTGCAGTCATCTCTTCATTGATTAGTAATTCTCCATCTTCGAAAACGGTTCTGAAAATTTCTTGGAGTGTTTCTTTTATGTTCATTTTAAATGGGTTTTGAAATTAAAAACATTCCGTTAGACGGGAAAATGCCATTAACTTCTTGGTTATTTAATTTTGTTTTTTTTATGGTATTAAAGCCCAGTTTTGAATATGCGTTTAAGGCTGCAATGTTATTGTCATATACAACCAACTCGATAGAATGCAAATTTTGAAATTGTAGTATTGAATTTTCATAATGGAAATCCAACATAAGTTTAAATAATCCCATTCCTCTAAATTCAGGGATGATATATACAGACTCGATTTGTAAAGAATAATGTGTTCTCTCTGGGATAAGATTGGCTACAGTTTCATTCATTTTCAATAAATGGGAAAATGAATCTGGGTTTGCTTCTTCTCGTATACTCAACATCCTGGTTTGCCATGATGGGATGCCGTTTTCATATTCAATCCAAGCTGCAGATGCACCAACCAATTCATTTTTATATTCTAATACACAAAATGAGGAAACACAAAATTCAAAACCATCTAATTCAAGTTCAAACACTTTTCTCAGCAAATCGCTTAATTCTATTTCAGTGATGTTTAAAAGGGAGCAGTATGAACTTTTGTTTGTACCACTTTTATCTGCTTCAATTATAGAAGTAATCAAGAAAGGGATATCATTTGATTTTGCTTTTCGTATAATGATATCAGCTCTGTCTTTCATAAATTGCTTTTAATTGGTTCCTGTCTAGTTTACCATTTGTGTTTAATGGAAATTCATCTATTTGTATAATTAATGAAGGTAACATATAATCAGGTAGCGTCTTTTTTAATTCAGCAAAAATTTGTGTATTTGAAAGTTCTGTTTTTAACATAAACAGTATTAATTTTAAAGAAAAAGACTTGTTGTCATTTACGGCTAAAACGAAAGAATGATTATTTAGTGCTTTACTTGCATTAAACTCAACTTCACTCAATTCAATTCTATATCCATTAATTTTTACTTGAGAATCTTTTCTACCTAAATAAAATATCTCCTGGGCTTCATTTCTTAATACAATATCTCCTGTGTTGTAATAATGTTCTCCGCCATATTTCATAAATAGTTTATTGTTGAGATCATCATTGCCTATATAACCTGGCGAAACCTGTTCTCCACCTATCCATAGTAAAGATTTTTCACCAATCGATACGGGTTCTCCATCTTCATTTAAAAACAAAGCTTTACAACTTTCATTTACTTTACCAATAGAAACAATTCCATTTTGACTACTAATATTTTCCTTAGGGATTTCATAATAAGTACAGAAAATGGTGCATTCTGTAGGCCCGTAAAAATTAAACATTTTTGCATTTGGACAGCAACATTGCCATAATTGTGTTAGCTCTAAAGGAACGGCTTCACCACTTAATGCCACGTATTTTAAATTGGGTAGTTGTATCGAATCAAAATGAGGTTTTAGCATTGATAATACTGAAGGCACAATTATTGCAAATTGTATAGGATACTCGTCTAGTAATCTATAAATCTCAATATATTTTACAGACTTCATAGAAACATGATACAAAATTCCGGTGTTTATAAAAGGGAGCAATATTGATACGATAGACAAGTCAAAAGTTAATTCAAACATTTGAAGATATCCGGAACCTTTTGGTAGTTCTAATTTTAAATTATCTAGACTTTGGAGAAATGCGTTTAAATTTTTGTAATTTATTTGCACACCTTTTGGAGTTCCAGTGCTTCCTGATGTAAATAAAACATAAACAATTTCTTCGTTTTCATAAACATAGAGATTTTCTTTTTTAGCTAAATCGGTTAAAGGCAGCGCTTGAGTAGACAATATTGGAATTTCTGTTTTTATCTTCTCAGTTAAATCATCAGTAGATAAAATCAATTGTACGTTTGAAATTTGAATTATATGCTCAATTCTAGATGATGGATAAGTTGGATGAAATGGAATATATTTATTTCCCGTATACCAAATAGCAATAATTGAAGCATAAGTTTCTAAATTATCACCAAGATACACGCCAATACTTTCTTTATTAATTCCTAATTGATTTATTTTATTAATTATACTTGATGTTTTTTGTTTTAAATCCTTATACGTGAAAAACATATCATCAATGCATATCGCATTTTCTGAATCATTACTTTCATCAAATAAAAAGTCTAAAAAATAATTTCCCATAAAAAAAGCTTATTTCTGTTTCAGTATTTACTTAATACTATTTATTGTTTTCATAATAACTTTTCTCCACGAATCAGGGTGAGTGGAATAACCCTGAAGACTCATAGCCATAACCCATTTTTCACAAGATAAATCCCCTTTTAGTGCTTTATAATATTTCTTTTTAGAAATCAATTTCACGAAATCCAAATAAGATTCATATGCACTAGAATATTGTTTATACATTGTTTTAATGTGCTTTGTCTTCATTAAATCATTCTTTCCAACAATTCCAAAATGATTGTTTAATAATTTAGCATTTCTGCTCGTGCCGCTTGAAGACTCAATTATTCCAATTGCAAGAATAAGTTTAACCGGGATTTGGTAAACTTTAGCTAATGAATCTGCAAGCGGTGTGTATGTTTTGATATACGCTTTTTGACTATATGCAATAGTTTGAAAAAAAATAAAAAATACAAATAAGATTTTTTTTGGAGAAGGCATAACCATGATTTTGTTATTTGTAAAATTTAATTAAACAATTCAATTAAAGCATTAGAGCCAATTAAAGTTCCTAAAGGAATAGCAGATAAATCCACGATAAAATTTCCGTTATGATTATAATATGGAAATTCTTTTCCTTCTTTTTTTGCTTTGTCAACTAAATTTTGATTAGCAACACCAATGAAAATATAATCATAAGTTGTTTTTGAATCTTTTGAAACAAGATTTTGAAAATCTTCAGAAACCATTACTGCAGGAACATTTGAAATGATATTAGCTGGATTTAATACTTTACTTAAGGACTTATTAATTTTGACTTGTAAGTAATCGTTATTGATTAAAGGATAAACATTAGACTTCATTTTTATTTTGGGGTAAAGTTCTTTGGGTAAATTATTCGCCCTTGCAATTCCTTCATTTATGTCATTAATTGCATTTAGCATAAGATTTCTTGTTTTATCATTAAACCATCTTAAGTTTAATTTTAAAGTTGCGGTAGCAGGAATGATGTTATTTGAATTTCCAGCGGTAAAAGATCCAACAGTTAATACTGCGGATTCTTGAGCGTTAATATTTCTACTGATAATTGTTTGGTATTGTAAAACAGCATTTGACCCCATTACTATTGGATCTTTTGTAAGTTCAGGAGAAGCCCCATGTCCTCCAATTCCAAAAAATGTAACGTCAAGCTGATCAGATCCTGCAAATCTTACTCCACTTCCATTGTATACTGTCCCAACTGGAATTGGCCAAGTATGCATACCAAAAAGATAATCCGGAATAGGAATACCTTTTTCATACATGCTGTCGTTAACCATGGCCTGAGCACCTTGAATGATTTCCTCTGCAGGCTGTGCAACAAAAATCAACGTTCCTTTCCATAATGCTTTGTTTTCGTTCATGGCTTTTGCAATTCCTAACAACCAAGTTATATGTGCATCATGTCCACAAGCATGCATTAAAGAAACTTCAACACCATCTTCCTTTATCACTCTTTTTTTGCTAGCAAATTCCAAATTGGTTTCTTCTTTTACTGCATTACAATCCATATCAGCACGATACATTACAGTAGGCCCTTTTCCATTAACCATTATGCCAACTACACCCGTTTTTCCAATTTTTGTATAGACCTTGTAACCATTTTGTTTTAATTCCTTTTCAATAATATTTGAAGTCCTATTTTCCATAAAAGCTAGCTCAGGATTTTGATGCAAATCTTTGTAAAGGCTAACTAGGCGATCAGAATCATTATATATTGAGTTTTTTAATGTTTTAGTTTGCTGCGAAAAGCTAGTTTTTGAAAACAAAAAAAATATTATAATTACATTAAAAGCATTAAAATATTTCATTTTTTGTTGATTTAATTTTTTTTTAAAATAAAGTTAGTAATTAATTTTAAAAGAAAATAAACCTAAAAACTGACCAAGTAAGTTATCTAATAAAAATGTTTAAACTGAAATTTTATTTTTTGATAGTCTATAAATTTAAATGTACGACTAACATAACAACTGAAATCAATCGAAATTCATATTGGTCAAAAATTAATAATTAAAAAAACATAACTTTAATTCTATTAATAATCTACTTTAAAAAATTTATAATGAAATTATTAAAATTTGTCAGCCCTTGCTTCTTCTTATTCTTTGCTTTTTCATTTTTGTCTTGTGATAACAACAATTCAAATACAGCATCTAATCAACTGACAAAAGATAGTATAGAATTGGAAAAAAGTAAAATCGAATTGGAAAAAGAAAAACTGCAATTGGAAAAAGCAAAAATAATTGAACAAAAAAATCAAATAGAAACCAATTCACAAAACGAACAAGCCATTCAATTGGCTCAAAAAGCGCAGTCTTTTAATGCAAACCCTAACGCAATTGTTGTTTCAGAAAAAGCTAATTTTTATACCTCACCAGATTATATGACCAAAAGAAAATCTTACTTGGTAAAAGGAGATTTAATTGAAGCCATTCGCGTTAGTAATAATTTTATTTATGTGGAATTTTACAGTCAGTATTTAGATAAAACATCAAAAGGCTGGATTGATGTAAATGACATAGAGCATTATAATTATTAATTTGTCAGTAATAATTTAAAAAGTACATTTTGAATCACTCATTAAAATTATTTTCTACAATAATTGCAATTATACTTTTTCAATTTTCTGCATTTGCTCAAAATAATAATCAATTAAAAACCATTATTGTTGATGCAGGGCATGGGGGAGAAGATTATGGTGCAACTGGAGACTATTCTCAGTCTTTAAGATCTAAAGAAAAAGACATTACATTAGCCATCTCGCTAAAATTGGTTGCTATTCTAAAAGAAAAGTTTCCAGAATTAAACATTGTTCCAACAAGAACAACAGATATTTATCAATCAGTTACAGAAAAGGCAAAAATTGCTAATGAAAATAAGGGAGATTTATTTTTGTGCATACATGCTGATTATGGTCCAACTCAATCAGAAAGAAAACAAGTAGGAACAGAAACCGTTAAAAGATATAAAGTTTCATATACAGGAACTGGGAAAAAAAGAAAAAAGACAACCACTGTTTACTATGTAGATGCGCCTAAATATGTTTATTACAAAAAACCATTATTAAGAAATGGAACGAGCGTTTGGATTTTTGCTGCACACAAAACAAGTGAAAAGTTAAAAGCCATTATGCTTGAAACTGGTCAAAATGAATCTGAATTTCAGATCGAATCTACTTCAGACACCGCTAATGTTGAACAAATAAATTTCAATACGCCAGAAGGAAAGTCTATTGCCCAAGTTTATGCAAAAAGATACCAAGAAAAAAGTGAATTACTTGCAAGATTAGTAAATACAGAAGTAGAAAAAACCAATCGACCAGCACTTGGAGTAAACCAACGACAAATTGGAATTTGGGTTTTACAAGCAACGAAAATGCCTTCTATTTTAATTGAAACAGGTTTTATTAATAATCCAGAAGATGAAGTTTATTTAAATAGTGAATCTGGCCAAACTGAACTTGCAAATTCAATTACACAAGCAGTTTTAAACTATAAAGAACTTTTGGAAAAGAAAGCCAATTGATTATTCAATTCAGGTTTTTATTTTTAGTAAATCATCATCAATCAAAATTTAATCAATGCAAAAACGATATTTATCACTTGATGTATTCAGAGGATTTACGGTAGCCCTAATGATTTTGGTGAATAACCCTGGTAGTTTTTCTTATATCTTTTGGCCTTTAGATCATGCAGCATGGAACGGATGTACCCTAGCTGATTTGGTTTTTCCATTTTTTTTATTCGCCGTAGGAAACGCTGCAGCATTTACTTTGCCTAAATTCAAAGAAAAAAACCCAAGTCAATATTTCGAAAAAATAGTTAAAAGATCTGTCTATATTTTTTTGATAGGACTTTTTCTGAATTGGTTTCCATTTTTTAAATGGGATAACGACCACTTAATTTTTAAAGATTGGCATGACATTCGGATTTTAGGTGTTTTACAAAGAATTGCCATTTGTTATGTTTTGGCTGCTTCGTTGATTTTTATTTTTGACGTAAAAAAATTAATTTTTGTTAGTGCTTTTTTATTATTGGCGTATTGGTTTCTTTGCTCCAAATTAGGTGGCATAAATCCATATAATTTAGATGGGTTTTTCGGTACTAAAATTGATTCAGCAATTTTAGGTCAAAATCATATGTACAAAGGAGAAGGCGTTGCATTTGAACCCGAAGGAATTGTTAGCTCCATTGCGGCTATCGTTCAAATTTTAATTGGGTATTTAATTGGTATTTTAATCATAAATAAAGACAAATCTTATAGATTGCTTTCTCATATCTTTCTAATAGGCGGTTTTCTTGTTATGATAGGCTTATTTTGGAATTTAGCTTTTCCTATAAATAAAAAAATATGGACCAGCAGTTATACCATCTTTACCAGTGGTATTGCCATATTGTTTTTAAGTTGTATGATCTATGCATTAGAATTAAAACAACATAAATTTTATTTGACTAATTTCTTTGAAGTTTTTGGCAAAAATCCGTTGTTCATTTTTGTTTTGAGTGGGTTAATTCCAAGACTACTCAGCTTAATTAAAATACCGTTTACAGATTCAACAGGCAAAGCGATGTTTGTTTCGCCGTTGAAATTTTTGTATGAATTTTTGTTTAAAAATATATCAGCAGATTTTAGAATTGGCTCCTTTATTTATTCAATATTTTTTCTTGGTTTCTTTTGGTTAGTAGGATACTATTTAGACCGAAAAAAAATATATGTGAAGTTGTAATTATTGTATACCTGGATATTCACTTGCCCATTTGAATTCGGTGGTTCCATTTTTTTTAAGCAAAGAAATAAAGTAGGATAAGTTATTTAGCGCAATTTCATCTTTAAAAAGATAATCATGAAGTAGTATCACGTAGTTTTTATTTTTAGTCTTATTTTTTTTAATTCGATCAGAAATTTTTTCGAAAAGTAGATCAACCTTGGTAATATTCTTGCTTTCTTTTCCTGACCATTCAAAGTCCCATCCAAACATCATTTCTTTTGATTTTATTGAGTCTAAATAATTAAATAGTAATCTGGTAGAACTGTTAGAAAAGCATTTATTTGAATCCTGAAATCGCCAAGCATTTGTTCCCGGCAGTCTTGTAATGTTACAATCCGGATCTAAATATTGTTTGTTTTTTTGAATATCATTCCATACGTTAAAAGGATATTGATAATATTTTTTAATTCTGCCGTGAGTTACAGCATGAGAAAATGTGTGATTGTAAGTTTTAAAAAGAGTATTTTGTTTGACTGTATTAAAAACAGAATCATAATATTTTGAAGCCGTAATTTGCGATCCAATTACAAAGAAGCTAGATTTTACATTTTCCTTTATTAATGTATTTGTTAAGCCGAGTGTAGAATAATATGGCCCATCATCAAAAGTTAAGTAAATATTTATACTCGAATCATTTTGTTTTACTTGAGTAAGCGTATCTGATTTAACTATTGTTTTTTGTTCTTTTTTATTTCCTTTTTTTACATTTTTACAACCTGTTGTAATCAACAAAAATGATGAAACAAATATTGCCAATAAGAAATGCAAGCGAATAAATTTGTTTTCGGGTAAAGCTTTAATTTTTTTCATTTATTTTATTATGTAATTCATCAGTATAAATCAATCCGCCTATTTTTCTCAATATTGGAATTCCAAAATTATTATAATTATTTTCATTGCTATTGGCATTTTTTGAAAGTATTGCTGCAGAAATAAAATATTCAATTTGATGGGTTGAATCATAAAAATACGACACATCCGAAACAAATCCTGATGCTAATCCTACTTTGTTGTAAACGCGTATGTTATTGTCTTTTGTTTGAATTACTTTAGGATCGATGAAAAATTTATAATAATAATCCGCAAGGTTTGCGGTGTCGTATGACGACATTTCAAGCTCTCTTGGAAATGAACCAATTGCCTTGATAAACTCCTTTTTATATGACGAATCTATGTTGAAATCATTTTTGTATAACCCTACATTAGGGTGCATCAAATTGATCAGTAATAAATGGGCTTGAAGCAAGGAAACATAATTGTTAGCTGCATTATTTTGTTTATTTGTGACAACTTTTTTCTTATAATAACTTTTAGTTTCAAAAAAACTTGGGTATTTAATAGAATCAATAACCCAGTTTTGAATTGATTTGGAGCAAGAAATGGTGTATGCTTTATCCGCATTATTTTTATTAAAAGTAATCCCTCCTGATGATTTATTATTTTCCTCTCCACATCCACCTGTGAATCTGTTTTTCATCTGGATGTCGAAAATATTCATTGAATGCATCCTAGAATTAAATAAATCTCTACCAACAAAATCAAAATACAGATTATAAGCATCATTGTTGCTCATTATCATCATTTCTCTTAAAAACTGCAACATGGTTGGGTTTCTGTGTTTTGCTACATAATTATTTGTTGCAAAATCACAACTGCATGTATTTACAGAAATGCGGTCATTGATATTAACTCCGGAGTCTTTTAAACTTGTTAGTTTTTCTAGCGCAACGAAAGCTAGTGGAAATTTTATCAAGCTTGCAGGATAAAAATATTGATTTCCTTGATTGATTGAATAGGTGTGATAATTGATTTTATTGGCACGCTTTTCAACTTTTGTATAAATGAGTTGAAAATAATATTTCGATGGGTTTTTTAATACTTGATCTAGTAAAGGATCTTTATAAAGTAAAATATGCTGTAGTGTTGAATCCGCAATTGTTTCAAATTTATTTAATGATTGGGCATTGGATGCTTTCATCAAGAATAAGAGACAAAAATAAAAAAATACTTTCTTCATTTAAATTTTGAATTCAACGTTTTGCATAAATAGTTTGCTTCTAGTCTTTATTTTTTCTCTGCCAATAATAAATTTTGTTTACCATTAAAATAATGATAGCCCATATTAAAAGGCAAAGGGTTTACTTGTTCATTCACTTTATAAAGTGAGTCTAAATCTTTCTGATAAACACCAGAAAAATCTTTTATTGGTTTTTCATAAACGCCCCATAATGAAAGCTTCCATTCTTTTGTAAAATATCTTTCTGCAATTCCGGTATCGTCTTGCAAAACATACTTACTCTTATTTAATACTAAGTTTCTGATGGTAGAAAAGCCATTGTAATGTAAAAGATAAGATGCACTTTTTAAGTATGATACTGTATTTGAAGGAATGGTTCGTTCAAAAAAATGCATGATTTCAGGATGAGTTTGCATACTTAGATCTTCAGCATTGAAAGACAAATAATCAATTTGTAAACTGTTTACTAAATCTTTGGTGTAATTAATTTCAACTCCATAAATATTGGCGTAACTAAATGTGTCTTTTTCAAAATCAAAATAAACTTTTTCACCAGCATTGTTCAATTTGAAATTTTTAATGGAAATCAATTTGAAGTTTGATTTCACTAAGAATGTAGAAATTAATGGAGTAACACCATTTAAAGAATCACTTTTCAAATCAGTCATCATATTTTTTGTGATGAAATAACTTTTGCCAAAATAATCGCGTAACGATTTTTGCATTAATGGCATGCTGTTTAATGCAAAGTCGTTTCCGTATTTAGACATATCTTTTCCTGGTAGCTCTAATCCAAACATTACAATATGTTTAGTTTGTGTAAAAAGGGTATTGGGTATTAGAAAATCAGGACCGGAAAATGGATAAAAAACAAACTCAGTATTTAAACAAGATTCTGGAAGTGCACTCTTTTTCCAATTTGAAATTGGTGTCAATAAATTAGAATACATTTTATTCCATAAAGCATTTGAAACTATACAATTTCCCAAAAACTTATTTCTTTTGTTTATGTCTGAAATACAGTTAATCGACGTGCTATCATTTGCTAGTATGCCGTAAAAATTATTCAAACTTGTATCTGGATTTAATTTTGTAGCAACAACAGTATTTTCTTTTTTTAAGTTGTTTTCATTTACAACATCTTTTTTCTTTGATGAGCAATTGATTAAAATTGAACACACGATAAAAATAAATATTACAACACTGAATTGATATTTCATTTTTGACATAGCATATAATTTTAAAAAATAGATTAGTGAACTACCTCAAGATTTGTTTCATTAAATTTTAGGTTGTATCCTATTGCAAAAGGCAATGGTTTGATGGTAGAATCTGATTTATATTTTAACGCCAAATCATTCTGCATTAAATGTTTAAAAACTGGGATTACTTTTGTAAACTCACCATACAAAGTATATGGACGATTTGAAGCTGTAATGTATTTAAACCCAATCCCACTATCGTCCTGAATATGCAATGTAGAATTTTTTAAAATGAAATTTCTTACCACACTAAATGGCTCAACAGACATCAGATAAGAAGCAGATTTTGTTAAACTAACAATAGGCGCATTTCCTGCTTTTTCTTTAACCCAATCCAGCCAATTTGTATCATTTAATAAACCTTCATCAGAAATGTTTTTAGAGAAAAAATACAATTCTGATATTACGCCTGAAGGTTGTCTAAATTTAGCATAACAAACATTGCCATTGGTACTATCTTTTAGGGCAAGAAATGTTTTGGTTGCTGAATTCCAATTTAATATGGACATTGTTTCAATGTCGCAATTCATTCGTTTTAGATAAAAAGCAATGACATCAGCAACTCCTTTTTCTTCAAACTGTTTTTCCATGTCTAAAGTGCGAAAGAAGCCAAATTTTGTACTGAAATAAAAATACTTTTCTGCATTATTTAAAAATCCTGAATCGTGCTTACTGGTTAAAAAAATATTTGATTTTAAATTTCCAGCATTTTCTAATCCAGCCATAATATAGCATTTCGCATTTGGGTAAAATGCATTTGCAAATGCAAAATCAGGTCCACTAAATGGATAAAAAACGAGCGTATTGGTATTTATATAACTGTCATATTTTTCTTCATGCATCCATTTTGTAATGGGAGATAAAACGTTTTGGTAACAAGCATTCCATGAGTTATTGATATTATTTGCTAGTATTTTTTTTGTGTCATCAAAACTTGAGGTATCAATAGCAGATAGCAATAGCGCTTTATTGTTTAATGCGGTATCGTATTTAAATTCGATAGGTTTTATTATAGAATCTTCTTTTACAAAGGGTAAGGTAGATCCATTATTCTTTTTATCTTGATTGTTACAAGAGCAAATGCAGCAAGTAATTAAAACAGCAGCACCAATTTTTATGCCTTTTTTTTTGAAGTTTATTAAATAATAAACGATTCCTCCTATAGCTACAAATCCAATACCGGTTAAAGATTCAATTGTTTTGTTGTGTAGCAGATAAAACATAATCCAAATATTAAATAGTGAAAATAGAATTGGTGTGAGTGGATAGAGAGGTACTTTAATCGGTCTTTCAGCGTTTGGTTGTTTCCGTCTTAAAACAATTACAGCTAAAGAAGTTAAAGTAGTAAAAATACAAAGTACAAATCCGATGCAGGTTACAATAAATTCAAAACTGCTTGTAATAAGCAATACTATTGATATACTTGATTGTAAAATGATAGCTTTAATAGGGACATTGTTTATGTTGTTGGAAGAAAAATAATTGAATTCATTATAATCCAATGCAATTCTTTTTATAACTCTAGGTCCAACCATTACCATTGAACTAATTGTAGAAATTAATAAAAAAGATATGATAGAACTAACGATTAACGCACCATGTTTTCCAAAGATTCGAATAGCAGAAATATAGGCTACATCTTCTTTTCCCCTTAACTCATCTGCATTTGCGGAAATCAGAAAAACATAGTTTAGCAATACGTATAAAACGGTAACAATTAACGTTCCAACAATAATAGATTTAGGTACATTTTTTTTCGGATTTTCTACTTCATCAATTACATAGGCAGAAGCATTCCATCCAGAATATGCGTATGAAACAAATATCAAACCCACCCAAAATCCTGGCGTAAAGAGATCCAACATGATTTGTTTAGAAAAAACAAAGTTTGTATGTACATCTGTGTAATTGTTTTCAAAAAACATGTAAAGTCCAGCCATTATAAATACTACAATCAAAATTACCTTTCCAGTTGTAAGAAAAACTTGAAATCTTGCGCCTGTATTTATTCGAAAGCAATGAATAATGGTTATTAAAACAATAATCAAAATGGCAACTAAATTAGGATGGAAGCCCGTTAAAAAAAGATGGCCAAAATATTTTGAAAAAGCATAAGCGGCAGCAGTTATCGGAGCTGCAAAGCCTAGAATAGCGGAAGTCCAACCCGAAAGAAATCCAGTAAAATTGCCGAAAGAAATCTTTAGAAAATGATACTCTCCACCTGATTTTGGAAAAGCTGCACTTAGTTCTGAATAGCAAAACGAACCCAAAATGGCATGAAGACCCCCAAGTAACCAAAGTAATAGAATAGAATTGTAATTGCTTAAATCATACAATTGAAAACCAAGACTTGTAAAAATTCCCACACCAATCATATTTGCAATAACCAATGAAATTGCAGCAGCGTAACCTAATTTATTTTTTCTCAATTTTTGAAATTGTTGGTGTATAAACTAATTGTTGGGTCTTCCAGCACCGTAGTAAATATTGCTATAATATTTGCTGTTCAAATCATCAATAGTTATCCCTTTGTTTACACTAGCATGAACAAACTTATTATTTCCAAGATAGAATGCAACATGGGTTAAGTATGATTTGTCTTTATGTTTAAAAAATAGCAAATCACCAATTTGTAATTCTGCGCTGGTTATTTTTATGCATTTATTGTACTGATCACCAACTATCCGGCCTGTTGAAATTCCATAAACATCTTTTAAAAGTACTTGAGTAAAACCAGAGCAGTCTGTTCCTTTCATGGTATTTCCACCATATAAGTATTTGACACCGTACCAATTTTCTATAAAATTCAAAAGCGCATTATTTTTCAAACTTTCTACATCAACACCTAAAATGATGGCATATTTAAATTGAAGTGATGT
>CANFUJ010000019.1 GCA_947450165.1 Chitinophagaceae bacterium | reverse complement strand
GGGTGGAAGTTGAATACAGGCCACATTAAATTGATGCGTTATTTTTTTTAGCGCAATTGATTTTTTATTGGTTTCATTTTTAAAAAATAAATGCTCGAAAGGCTTGGTTTTAAAAACTGCTGATTCGATGATCAAAGATTGCCAATCATCATACACATCCAAAACATGAATATCATCGGATTTAGGCAATAAATTTAAAGGACGATTTTTCCAATTGTCGAAATATTTAAATACCCCATTTTCCAACAACGCATATTGATAATAAAACACATTTTTTTGCTGTAGAAGATCCGTATCCAAACTAATTTTCCAGGTTAGTTCATTTTCAAATTGAAGAGATGTGCTTTCAACTATTTGCCCTTTTTCATCTTTTAAATAAATAGAAATGGATTGTCCAAGTTGGGTGGAATAGTTTAAAAATAAGTTTATCATCATGGGCACAAAATCATTTAAAGCAAATTTAATAAAATTGCATTTATTATTGTATTAATTTAAGATTACCTTAAATTAATTTGTAAATTTCTATAGATTTAAACATAAAACAATTATTCATTAAAAAGTGTTTTACAAAAAAAATCCACTTAAAGGAATAAACCTATTAAGTGGATTTTAAAATATAGAAGATTTAAATTAATCTTTCAAATGACTTTTATTTTTGCTGTACCCAAAGTAGATTACAAAACCAATAGCCAACCAACCAAACAATCTAAGCCAGTTGGTCCAGCCCAATCCAAAAATCATAGCGGCACAAACAATGATGCCTAATATTGGTACAATTGGAACCCAAGGTGTTTTGAATTGACGTGGTAAATCTGGATCTGTTTTTCTTAAAATAATTACTGCAGCACAAACAAGAATAAACGCAAACAAAGTACCAATGCTGGTCATATCTCCAACAACATCACCAGGAATAAATGCTGCAAATGCACCAACAAGTACCAAAATAATCAAGTTTGCTTTATAAGGTGTTTTAAATTTCGGATGCAACTCACTAAACACTGATGGCAATAAACCATCTTTACTCATTGAGTAAAATACACGACTTTGTCCTAAAAGCATTACCAGTATTACAGAAGAGAAACCCGCTAAAATTGCCACAGTAACCAATTTGCCTAACCATGCATAACCTGGCATAAACTTATTAATAGCAGCAACCACAGAAGCTTCTTTACCATCTGTTCTAAAAAATTCAACTGGTGCAATACCAGTAAGTACATGGGCAAATAAAATGTACAACACCGTACAAACAGCCAAAGAACCTAAGATACCAATAGGCATTGCTGTTTTAGGATTTTTAGTTTCTTGAGCAGCGGTACTCACCGCATCAAAACCAATAAACGCAAAAAACACCACTCCAGCCGCACCAAGAATCCCCATGATACCACCAAAATTATGTGATATACCTTGACTGTCTTTGTATATGCTTGGCTCTGGAATATAAGGAACGTGATTTTGTGATTGAACAAATCCCCAACCTAAAACGATAATTAAAATTACAATAGATACTTTGGTAATAACGATTAAGCCATTTACAAATGCAGATTCTTGAGTTCCTTTTATAAGCAACAAGCTCAGTAAAGTAACGATTCCTAAAGCAGGTAAATTAATATATCCAGAATGAACAACTCCTGTTACCGCATCTGGTAAGGAGTGTTCAAAAGGTGAATGACACCATTCAAATGGAATTGCCTTAAGATGTAAAACTTGTGTGAGTAAATTATTCAAATACTCACTCCATGCAATTCCTACAGTTGCTGCGCCCACAGCGTATTCCAACACCAGATCCCATCCTATTACCCAAGCCAACAACTCTCCCATTGTAGCATAGGTATATGTATAAGCACTTCCCGAAATTGGAATAGATGAAGACAACTCAGCATAACAAAGTCCGGCTAAAGCACAACCAATTGCGGCTACAATAAAACCAATCGTAACTGATGGACCTGCGTTTTGAGCCGCAGCTGCAGCTGTACGCACAAATAATCCTGCTCCAATAATAGCTCCAATTCCTAAGGCTACTAATGCTCCTGCAGACAAAGTTCTTTTCATTCCTTTCTCTGAATCTCCTGCTTCTTGCATCAACAAATGAATCGGCTTTTTTGTAAATAATCCCATAATATTTATTAGTTTGATTTTGGTAAAATATGCTGAAAAATAAGACATTTTTTAATTAAAAAAATAAAAGATTCTAAATCATTTTAAAAGTAGAATTTTAGTAAAGGAATTCATTAGCTTCTAACCCAGATTTTTCATTTGAAATCTATTACAAGAAAAAAATGCTGCAAATACAAGCGTTTGCTTGACTTTTTGATCTTATCATATTTCATGTGTATTTTATAGTTTGTTTTTGGTCACATGGTATAGTCTTTATTATCTTTTCCGTTTGGTTTGAGCAAACTCTTTTGACTATTTCAATATGTTTTCGACCAAAAAATCGACTCAAACACCAGTCTTTATTGCCTTTTTTCCTCTCATCACGATTCCAACTGTAAAATCCGGGTTAAAATATTATATTGCAACACCAAGATTAAATTATGCATCAAGAACAAACGAATCAATCTAAACCAAACAGATTAACAACATATATCGTTGCTGCAATGATATTGGGTATTTTAGTTGGTTACCTTATAAACACAAACGCATCTCCTGAATTTATAAAAGATTTCGCTCCGAAAATAAAGTTACTAGCCACCATGTTTTTAAGATTGGTGCAAATGATAATCGCACCATTGGTCTTTGCCACTTTAGTTGTGGGCATTGCAAAACTTGGCGATTTAAAAGCCGTTGGTCGTGTTGGCGGAAAAGCCATGATTTGGTTTATAAGTGCTTCACTTTTAAGTTTAACGCTTGGGCTTATCTTGGTTACCATTACCAAACCAGGTGTTGGTGTAAATATTGCCAATGCTGATTTAGAAGGCGCAAAAGATTTAATGGGTAAAACAAAAACTTTTTCTTTGGAGAATTTTATTGAACATGTTTTTCCAAGAAGTGTGATTGAGTCAATGGCAAATAATGAAATATTACAGTTGGTTGTTTTTTCCATTTTCTTTGGAGTGGCTTTAACGGCGATTGGAAAAAAAGGAGAAAACATCATTAATGCCCTAGATTCTTTAACGCATGTGGTGTTAAAAATGGTTTCTTATGTGATGAACCTTGCGCCGCTTGGCGTTTTCGGCGCAATGACTGGCGTAATTGCCGTTAAGGGTTTGGGCATTTTAAAAACCTACGCTTATTATATTGGATCTTTTTATTTGGGGCTTGCTGTGTTATGGATTATACTTTTACTCGTTGGATATTTGATTTTAAAGAACAGATTGAAAGTACTCTTAAAACGTTTATCGAGCCCAATGGCCATTGCATTTAATACGGCAAGTAGCGAAGCCGTTTTTCCTAAAATGGTTGAAGAGATGGAAAGATTTGGATGTGATAAAAAAATTGTTTCTTTTACATTACCGCTTGGTTATTCTTTCAACTTAGATGGAAGTATGATGTATATGACATTTGCCAGTATGTTTATTGCGCAAGCATATAATATCACTGCAGTTACTGGAAGCATCAGTACACAAATAGCCATGTTGTTGGTTTTCATGTTAACCAGTAAAGGAATTGCCGGGGTGCCTAGAGCATCATTGGTCGTAGTTTTGGCTACAGGTGGCATGTTTGGCATACCTCCCGAAGGGATTGGATTGGTTTTAGCGATAGATACTTTTTGCGATATGGGAAGAAGCATGACCAATGTTTTGGGGAATGCTTTAGCCACGGCAGCGGTGAGCAAATGGGAAGGCGCATTAACACATGCGCACCACACAGATTAAAACCAACTTTTTTTCAATCAATTTTAAATTTATCTTTCATTTTTTTAAATTTTTAATTTTCTACAAAATGACTTTACTTGATTTCCAATGGATGAATTTATTACAACCAGACTGGTATATTAATACTGGCGGGCTGTGGTTTATTATGTTTGTTGTGTTTGCCGAAACAGGATTGTTTGCAGGATTTTTTCTTCCTGGAGACTCTTTATTATTTGTAGCAGGTATTTTTAGCGAAGGAGATGAATCGCTCGGCATCCACCCTATTATTGAACCAGCGCTTGGATTTCAATTTAATAATCCCATTTTTAATTTATTGTTTTTGGGATTGCTCATTTCATCCGCAGGTATCATTGGAAATATGGTTGGTTATTGGTTTGGCAAAAAAAGTGGCCCATTTTTATTTGAACGAAAAGACAGCTTTTTATTCAAAAAAAAGTACCTCTATCAAGCCAAAGATTTTTACGACAAACATGGTGGTGGCGCAATTGTGATGGCAAGATTTTTACCCATTGTAAGAACCTTTGCACCCATCGTTGCTGGAATTGTACAAATGGATAAAAAGAAATTTATGTCTTTCAACTTAATAGGTTGTTTTGCTTGGGTATATTCTATGTTGATTGCTGGTCATTATTTGCAAACATTTATTAAAAACCAATTTCAATATGATTTAAAATCTCATTTAGAAGTAATCGTAATTGGAATTGTGTTTTTCACTACAGCGCCTGTAATTTTAAAAATGGTGTTTGGCAAAAAAAAGAGTGCTTAAATATCTAATCTTATGAATAACCCAAAAAATCAAAAATCATTTGTAACCATTGCCATTTTGGTTGCTGCTTTAGGTTATTTCGTAGATATCTATGATTTATTATTATTTGGAATTATTCGCGTTCCAAGTTTACAGGCTTTAGGTTTATCACAAGCCGATATTTTAATCGCTGGAGAATCCATTATCTCTTGGCAAATGATGGGCTTACTTTTGGGTGGAATAATCTGGGGTGTGATGGGCGACAAAAAAGGCAGACTTAGTGTATTGTTTGGTTCTATTTTATTATACTCACTAGCCAATATTGCCAATGGATTTGTACAAACAGTAGAGCAATATAAATACATCAGATTTATTGCAGGATTGGGATTAGCGGGCGAACTAGGCGCAGGCATTACATTAGTTGCAGAACTCGTATCACTACAAAAAAGAGGAATAGCAACTTCAATGGTTGCAGGCATTGGATTGAGTGGCGCCGTATTTGCTTTTTTCATAAAACAACAATTCGATTGGAGAACATGCTATTTTATTGGCGGTGGAATGGGGATTTTACTTTTATTGTTAAGGGTTTCTGTTTTTGAATCGAACCTTTTCACCAAATCAAAAAACAGCGAAATAAAGAGAGGCGATTTTTTTATGTTGTTTACAAACCCAAACAGACTAAAAAAATACCTATTAAACATTTTAATTGGTTTACCTACTTGGCTAATCATTGGTGTGTTAATTACCTTCTCAAAAGAGTTTGGTGAACACATGAAATTATCAGAACCAATAGACCCAGGCAAAGCAATTATGTTTGCATACGTTGCCATATCAATTGGAGATATTATGATTGGCTTTATTAGTCATTGGCTAAAAAGCAGAAAGAAAGCGATGTATATTTTTTATGGGATCACTATGATATTCCTCGTCTTGTATTTTACGATTTTATGGAACTCTGATGCAAATACGATGTATATCATTTGCGCTGGACTTGGCTTTGGAACAGGGTTCTGGGCAATTTTTGTAACCACGGCTGCGGAGCAATTTGGTACCAATTTAAGGGCAACAGCAACCACCACGATTCCGAATATGGTAAGAGGCATGTTGGCTATTTTTATTTTACCTACTTTTAAATTCTTCAGAGGCATTACTGATTTTTACCAAGCAGGGTTGATTACCTCAGTAGTGATAATGGTTTTAGCAACTGGCGCTTTATACTTAATTGAAGAAACTTTTGATAAAAATCTGGATTTTAATGAGGAATAGTTTTTAATCAAACATTTACAATAAACACTGGAATTTTCAGCTCATGACGTACGGCATTGATTGTAGTGCCGTAAATAAAATCTTTAATTCCAGTGTGTCCATGTGCACCAATAATCAACAAGTCAACTTGCTCCTCTTTCACAATTCGAATGATTTCTTTTGATGTTTCATTAAAACCTAAGATTCCTTTTGCTGAATACCCTTTTTCGTTCATTTGCATAATCAAATCATCCATTCTTTCTTTGTCTTTTTGGGTTTCATAATCCGCAGATTGATCGCCATGTAATTTTGAAGAAGCGCTCTCTACAATATGAATCAACGTAAAACTGCAATCTTTTTTCCCTTGTCCAATTGCTGCAGAAATCAACTTAAAATCATTGTCACTAAAATCAAGGGCGATTCCAATTTTGTGATAAACGGGTATTTGAATTTCCGAAATCCTTGAAGCCTCTGGATGCATTTTTATAGATACATCTTGTTGTTTATTTTTAAAAATCGGAAACAATAAAACATAAATCAGTAGCGCAAAAAATAATATAATCGAAACAATTAAAACTATATTTAAAGCCAACCCATGACCATTTTCAAAAAATAGTTTTACTTCACCCAAGATCATTTTTAGATTTAAAAAAATGAGTACCATTGCCATTAACCAAGCTAAAATTTGGACAGGTAATTTTATGGCAAACCCTTTCATCTTTTTTTTATCACTAACAAAATGTATCAAAGGAATTATGGCAAATCCAAGTTGAACACTTAATATTACCTGACTAAAAATCAATAACCCATCAATATTCGATTCGCCGGTAACTAAAATAAAAATAATGGCAGGAACAATTGCCAATAACCTAGTAATTAATCTGCGCATTAAAGGGTTTATTCGAATGCGCAAATACCCTTCCATCACAATTTGACCACTTAAAGTACCTGTTATTGTTGAGCTTTGTCCAGATGCAATTAATGCAATGGCAAATAATGTTGACGCTATTGATGAACCTAAAACTGGGGAAAGCAATTCATGCGCATCTTTAATTTGAGCAACTTCAGTTCTACCTGTTTTAAAAAAAACAGTTGCAGCTAAAATCAAAATGGCGGCATTTATAAAAAATGCAATGTTCAATGCAATCGCGCTATCGATAACACTCCATTTAATCGCCTGTTTAATTCCTGCATCTGTTTGCTTGATTTTTCGAGTTTGAATTAGCGCAGAATGCAAATATAAATTATGCGGCATAACTGTTGCACCAATCATCCCTATAGCCAAATACAACGCTGTTTCATGTGGGATTTTTGAAATGATGCCTTTGCTTTTATAAAGTGATTCTGCGTCTGGTAGAGAAGGAATTAGTCCACTTAAAACTTCATGCAATTGTGGCTGTGCAAGAATGATATTGATTAAAAAACAAACACCAATTATGCCAATCAAGGCGAAAATAAATGCCTCAATTTTACGAATGCCTAATCTTTGAAGGTAAAGTAAAAGAAAAGTATCTAAAACGGTAATGCCAACGCCAAAGATTAGGGGCAACCCAAAAAGCAGTTGTATCCCAATTGCCATTCCGAGTACTTCGGCTAAATCGGTAGCGGCGATGGCTATTTCTGCAAAAATCCAAAGTATAAAATTGATATGCTTTGGAAATGACTCTCGATTTGCTTGTGCTAAATCCCTTCCCCTTACAATACCCAATCGAGCACTTAAACTTTGCAATAACAAAGCCATTAAATTACTGACTAATAATACCCAAAGTAATGAAAACCCATATTTACTCCCTCCAGCCAAATCTGTTGCCCAATTTCCCGGATCCATATAACCTACACTTACCAAATACGCGGGACCAAGAAATGAAAACATCTTACGCCAGCTCTTCGAATTGCCCGTTGTGTCTACACTTTCGTGTACTTCGCTCAGCGATTGGTCGATATCTGATTGTTTAGACATTTTTAAATTCCATTTTGCAGCTTTTGTTAAGCAACGAATAATACTACACTTTATATGATGATCTTATTTTTAACTCATTAAAAAACAAACTTAATTCAAAAAAAATTGACATCATTCCTAATTTACACTAGAAAACAATTTTTAAGACATAGATTTTTTTAATTAAAAACTATCCGACAAAATATTTTAAGAATTTTAGTTTCTCCCCTATATTTGCAAAAAAAATAATTATCATGGAAATGAAGAAAAAATCTAGATCAATTTTTTGGGTACTATTTTTTGCCTCTATTGCTGCATTCTTTGGTGTTTATGCCATTGGTGGTGGATATTGCTCTATGGTTTTGCCATTCAACGTTACATTCTTTGCAATGGCTATGGATTTAATGTAGTCTAATAAAAAATATTTTACATAAAAGCTCTGGATATTTCAGGGCTTTTTTATTTAGAAAAAAACAGCCCACTTTAAAAACAAGTGAGCTGAATTATCCAACAACAATAAAAACCTTATACTTTCTCTTTCATTTTATTTTCTTCCACCGCTTGTCCAATTTTCAACTCGGGCATTAATAACATGGGTACTCTTGTATAAAAAGCCAATTCTTTGGTTTCGCTTTTAATAAAAATACGTTCCAACACATTGTGATGTTGAGGAATAACCCCTAACATATCGATATCATATGTTTCAATAAATTCTTCTAATGCATAAGTAACATTATCCGCTCTTGGAAATTTATACTCTAATTTAAAGTGTTCTAATTTTTTTGATAATCTTTCTGATCTGTAAATCAATTCATCTATAATATCTGAATGGGTTTTCAATACACGAACAACGTATACTTTTGAGTGAAACTTTTCACATATTTGAACCAGCGGATTAATACAGGATAGATTTAGTTTGTGATCCACTTCAGCAGCTAAAGCCATATTTTCAATTGGTTTGTACTCTGCTTTTTCTGGAACGACCAACATTGGCATTTTTGATTTTCTAACCAGTGAAAGCACCGTGCTTCCAAATATTTTTCGAATGGCTGTCCCCTCGCCTTTCATCCCCGTTATAATAATCGCATCATCATATTTTTTTGCATTTCGTATAATAGAATCAGTTGGATAACCCTCTACCGCAAGGATTTCTATGGGTTGTAATGAACTTTTCTTATACGCCATTCCTGCTTCTTTTAAATATCCTTCAGCCGTGTTTTTCACCTCTTCTGGACTTACAATAGTAAATGATTCCGGAATGGACAAAGGCACTTGATAAGCATTAAACAAAACAATTTTTAAACCCAAATCGCTTGCCATTGATATGCCATATTTTGTGGCATTTTCTGATGCCACCGAAAAGTCTGTTGCTATAAATACTGTTTTCATTTTTTTATTTAAAAATATAAAGTACAATCTTCAATAACCATGACCAATACTCTATTTTATCCTGATTCATTTGAGATTATTTATAATTAAAATCATAATTGATTGAAAAAATGCGACCTATTTTAATCTAAAATTTTTTATTATGAATTCGATGATGACCTCAGCAGAAATTGAAAATGTTTTGCAGAGTCAATCTATATGCAGATTGGCTTGCAACGACAAAAAATTCCCGCACATGATTCCTATAAGTTACTTCTACGATGGGGAATATATTTATTGCCAATCCCAACATGGAAAAAAAATTGAGCTCATGCAAAAAAATCCCAACGTAACCATTTTGGTAGACATCATCGGAAGCATGAACAATTACAAAAGTGTAATTATAAATGGTGAGTATCAAGAATTAAAAGGGCTTGAGGCAGATGCTGCTCGGAAATTATTATTTGAACAAATTTTTTCCTTGATGACCACAACACGCATTCACCATTTTGAACATCAAGAATCGGGAAAAATAGACGATAGTGATAGAATAAAAATTATCATGTTCAGAATAAAAATAATAAACAAATTTGGCAGAAAAGAGGAATAGCATTTATAATTCATATTGGTATAACTTTGAAAAATTAAAACAACATTCCCATTTATGATTCGCATTTTATTTTTCATTTCATTAATCTTTATTGTTGGGTTTTCAACAAAAGCGCAAATCAAAGATTCTATTATTCGTTATCCTGTTGTAATTCAATTCCAAAGCGTTTGTTGCGGTGTACCTTCACAACAACCACTCATTTCTTTTATAAAAACTTTTAAAAGAAACAATAAAGTAAAAAAAATTACAGCTTATCGAATAGGACCTTTGGGTAAAGAAGGAGAATATAATGTAGGATTCAAACTAACGGAATTAAATAGAACTCAAAAAAAATCATTTTTAAAAAAAATAAAATTATTGGTGCCTAAATTAAATGATAAAGGTATCGCTGTAGTAAATGAAATGGTTACGATAAATCTTAAGGAATATCCTGCAAATGTTACCATTGAACGTATTAATTATTAACTGAAGAATTAATCTAACAAGATTAAAATAAAAAATAAATCAATTCTACAAACAGCATCACCGCATTAAATATAATCAACCAAGAATGTATAGATGGTGCTTTTCTGAGCGATTTTAATAAAATAAAAAGCAGAAAGAAAATAAAATTAAACAGCAGTGCGCTATACCCCAAAACGATCAAACTGCTTTTTAAGGGTTGAAAAGAAATAGCATCAATGTTCTTGGATAAATGATCGTTTCCAATTTCAACATATCGAAGAAATGCTGTAGCCAAAAAACAAAGGTTACATATAAATATAAACTTGCTAAACAATTTCATAAATAATTATTTTTGAATTCCAGGAAGCATAGGCACGAAAGAGAAATCGCTAAATACTTCCTCATTATAATTTTCATCATCAATCTTTGTAATTCTTAACATTTTATGATGCTCATCTGAGGCCAATGGTATGACCATTATGCCACCAATTTTTAACTGTTGAATTAATTTTGGTGGGATAAAAGGGGCGCCACAAGTAATGATGATTTTATCAAATGGTGCAAACGTGGGCAACCCTTCAAAACCATCTCCATAAATAAATTTTAATTTCGAAGACGGATATTTTGTTTTGAATAAAAAGTCGTTTGTTTTATTATACAACTCTTTCTGCCTTTCAATTGTAATAACCGTTGCGCCCATTTCTGCTAAAATGGTTGCCTGATACATGCTTCCCGTTCCTATTTCCAGAATTTTATCAAACTTTTTTACCTGAAGCAATTCCGATTGAAAAGCTACCGTATATGGTTGCGAAATGGTTTGATTGGCAGCAATGGGAAAAGCCCTATCTTCATAAGCAATATTTTCAAATTCCTCATCAAAGAAAAAATGCCTGGGCACTTCTGAAATGGCATTTAATACATTTTCATCCGTAATTCCCTTTTGCCTCAAATCCCTTACCAATGATATTCTTAATCCCTTCGTTCTGGGTGTATCTAATCGCTCCTTTTTCATTTTTTTTAATTGCTTACTGATTATCTTAAACCCAATGCTTTTATAATTTGTGCTATTTTTTCATCCAGCTTTTTTTCTGTTGCTTCAAATGCAGCAGATTCATTCAATGTAGTATTCACACTAAAATAGAATTTAATTTTTGGTTCCGTTCCACTTGGTCTTGCCGATATTTTTGTTCCATCAGTCAATTCAAATTGAAGTACATTGCTTTTTGGCAAATCAATTTCCCAACTTGAACCATCTAATAAATTCTTTCCAACTTTTAATTCATAATCAAGTAGTTTTTCAACCTGAATACCAATAATAGTTTGAGGCGGATTTGTTCTAAAAGATTCCATCATGGCATTGATTTCGGCAACACCATTCATGCCTTTTTTAGTGATGCTCAACAAATCTTCTTTATAAAACCCATATTGAACATATAGATCTACCAACTTATCAAACAAGCTACGGCCTTTGTTTTTTTCATACGCAGCCATTTCGCATAAAATTGCGGATGCACTTACCGCATCTTTATCACGCACTTCATTTCCAATCATTAAACCAAAACTTTCTTCTCCACCAACTACATAATTTTCAACACCAGCTTTTTGTTTAATTAGCGATGCAATCCATTTGAATCCAGTTAGTACATTGTAACAATTGATGCCACTTGCTTTTGCAATTACATCAATCATATCAGTAGTAACTATGGTTTTTATCACCATGTCGTTTGGTTTCGACAAACCTTTCTCTTTGCGAGATTCAATCATGTAATTGAAAGCCAACAAAGCGGTTTGATTGCCATTAAGCAACACCCATTCGCCTTTATTGTTTTTTACCCCAACACCCACTCTATCTGCATCGGGATCGGTACCGATTAAAATATCGGCATCCAATTCTTTTGCTTTTTTCAACCCAATGCTCATTGTTTCTGTTTCTTCTGGATTGGGATAAATTACTGTAGGGAAGTTTCCATCAGGAATAGATTGTTCCGCAACAACATGCACATTGGTGAAACCATACAAAGCCAATGCATCTGGGACCAATTTTATACCCGAACCATGAATTGGGGTGTACACAATTTTTAAATCGTGTTGAGCTACGCAAACCTCAGGATTAACACTCAATCCTTTTACCATTTTAAAATATGCTTCATCAATTTCCTTACCTACAATTGTAATATTAGATTCACCACCCGACCATTTCACTTCGTCAACAGATGCAATTTTTTCTACTTCAATGATTACATTTTTATCGTGCGGCGAAACCATTTGAGCACCATCATCCCAATACGCTTTATATCCATTGTATTCTTTCGGATTGTGAGATGCGGTACAAACCACACCACCTTTACATTTCAAATATCTTATGGCAAAACTCAATTCAGGCGTAGGACGCAAGCTTTCAAATAGAAAAACCTTGATGCCATTTGCTGCAAAAACATTAGCCGTAATTTCTGCAAACAATCGACTGTTATTTCTACAATCGTGTGCTATTGCAACTGAGATTTCTCCTTCAAAGCATTTTTTTAAATAATTGGCATAACCTTGAGTGGCCATACCAACGGTGTAACGATTCATTCTATTTGTACCGATACCCATAATGCCGCGCAAGCCGCCTGTTCCAAACTCTAAATTTTTATAAAACGCATCCGCCAATTCATCAGGATTTGAAGATTGTAAATTTCGAATGCCCGCTTTTGTATCTTCATCATAATTGCCATTTAACCACACATTTACTTTTTCTAAAATTACATTATCCATATTTTCATTTTTAATAGAGGGCAAAAATAAATTATTCATTTAGATAAACTCAGTTAAACCCTAATTTTGTTTCATTAAACTTTTTAGAACAAATTTTGAAAAAAGGGAAATTTATAATTTTATGCTTGTTGATTATTATTACTACAGATTGTTTTGCACAAAACGACACGGTAGTTGATGTTCAAAAAAATCAAAACAAAAAGATATTAAAATTAGCTTGTGTGAATGCTGGATTGTATGGCAGCACAATGATTGGATTATATCAAGCTTGGTATAAAAATTATCCGCAAAGTAATTTTCATACGTTTAATGATTGGGACGAATGGCAGCAAATGGACAAACTCGGTCACGTGTATAGCGCGTACACGATGAGCAAGTTTGCTACGGAGCTATGGATGCGGAACGGAATAGATAGAAATAAAAGCATTTGGATTGGCGGAATAACTGGCGCAGCTTATCAAACAATTATTGAATTCCTTGATGCATATAGTGCACAATGGGGCTGGAGTTGGGGTGATGTTGGTGGAAATTTATTTGGAAGTGCTTTATTCACCGCACAAGAATTAACCTGGAAAGAGCAGCGCATACAAATGAAAACTTCTTTTCATAAAATGGAATACAGTGATCCCGAATTAAACAAAAGAAGCGATATTATTTTTGGAAAATCATTAGCCGAACGATCTTTAAAAGATTATAACGGTCAAACTTATTGGTTAAGCGCAAATCTTAGTTCATTTTTTCCCAAAAGTAAAATCCCAAAATGGGCGATGGTTTCTATAGGAACTAGCGCATCAGGTATGTTTGGCGCAAGGTCAAATTTGGCAAAAGACAATTTGGGCAACATCATATTTGACCGAACAAACATCAGTAGAACAAGACAATGGTATTTAGCGCCAGACGTGGATTTAACCAAAATAAAAACAAAAAAGAAAAGCATTAAAACAATGCTTTTTGTTTTGAATTCTTTAAAGTTTCCAATGCCAGCAATTGAGTTTTCGAATAATAAAGTTAGAATGAGATGGGTGGGGTTTTAGGAAGAGGTTTGAGAGGTTGGGTTTAAAAGTTTAATGGTTTAATTTGCTTCGCGGGTTTAAAGGTTGCAGTTCGTTCCAAAAATTGGCATCAAATGAAATGTTCAAAAGGTTCAATTTGTTCAATGAGTTCAAGAGGTTGAGATTTTCATTATTTATAGCCCACGGTTTCAACCGTGGGTGGGGTGAAAAATTCTCAACCCTGTATAATAAATTCAAGAGGTTGAGATTTTCGTCTGTGGATTGGCGCCGGTTTCCAAACCGGTGTCTACAAGAGGTTTGAAGAAATATCGATCAACCTTAAACCCTTAAACCCTTAAACCAGAGTAGCGTTTTAAACCAGCATCGCGTCTTAAACCAGCGAAGCCCCCATCACCTCGCCATCTTGCACATCTACAACAATATTTTCTTGGTTTGTAGTTGCAATGGATAGTCCAACATAGTTTACATCAATCGGGAATTTTTTGTGTGTTCTTTCAACTAAAACTAACGTTTCTATTTGAGCAGGCAATTGTTCAATCAAAGGTTTTAATGCATACAACATAACTCGGCCGCTATTGGCAACATCATCAATTAAGATGATTGATTTGCCATTAAAGTCAACTTGCTTATCTAAACTAATTTCAATTGGATTTTTTTTATTTACGGTCATTTCCAATAATTCCACAGTTCCTGTAAAACTTTCTTTTAAATATTCCGCAATTTTTTTTGCAATAAAAATCCCGTTTGATTTGATGCCAATCAACAATAATGAATTTTTATCGTAATTTTTTTCAGAAATCTCCAATGCCATTCGACGGAGCTTCCTTTGGGCTGTTTCTTTATCAAGTATCATCTTTGTTTTTTTGAGGGGTTAAATTGCTTCAATAAACATCAAAACCTTACCTTAGCATTCCATAATTGTAATCACATGCAATATATACAACAAGTAGCATTTTTACTGCTGGCTACCTATGCAATTTGGTTATTTTCCAAAAACATTTTGCAAATAAAGAAAAATATTTTTCTTGGCAGACCAGAAGATTTATCTGACAACGCTAATTTAAGGTGGAAGAATGTTATTCTTTTGGCGCTTGGTCAAAAGAAAATGTTTCGAAACCCAACGGTTGCCATCATGCATTTAATTATCTATGCTGGCTTTATCATCATTAATGTTGAGGTTTTAGAAATAATATTAGACGGTATTTTAGGCACCCATCGTTTGTTTTTTGAACCACTTGGAAATTTGTATAATTTCTTAATCAATTTTTTTGAAGTTTTGGCTGTTGGGGTAATTGCCGTTTGCATCATATTTTTATACAGAAGAAACATCATGAAGCTGAAACGCTTTATGAGTAAAGATTTAAACGGTTGGCCAAAATCAGATGCGAATTATATTTTAGTTACAGAAATCATATTGATGAGTTTGTTTCTAACAATGAATGCAGCAGATTCTGCGATTCAATTAAAAGGAAATGAGCATTACCACGCAACGGGATCATTTATTTTTTCGGGCATGTTGGTGCCATTTTTCGATTCGATTTCTGTTTCTCAACTTATTTTAATGGAAAGAAGCTGTTGGTGGTTGCACATCATTGGCATTTTTGCTTTTTTAAATTATCTCCCTTATAGCAAACATCTTCATATCATTCTTGCTTTTCCAAACGCATATTATGCCCGATTAAAACCAATGGGCGAAGTAAAAAACATGGTAAATGTGCAGAACGAAGTGAAGTATATGATGGAACCCGAATTGGCACCAACGGGCGATGCTCAACCTACCACTTTTGGCGCGAAAGACGTGATGGATTTGAGTTGGAAAAGTTTATTGGATGCTTATAGCTGCACAGAATGCGGCAGATGCTCAACAGCTTGTCCAGCAAACCAAACCGGAAAATTATTGAGTCCAAGAAAAATCATGATGGACACCCGAGATAGATTGGAAGCAGTAGGATTAAACATCAAACAAAACGGCGAGTTTAAAGATAATGGTAAAAAATTGTTGAATGATTATATTACTGTGGAAGAATTAAGGGCTTGTACCACTTGTAATGCCTGTGTTCAAGAATGCCCAGTGAGTATAAATCCGCTCGATATCATTATGGAGCTGCGCAGAAGTTTAATTATGGAAGATAGTAACGCACCACAAGAATGGAATGGCATGTTTGGCAATATTGAAAACAATTTTGCACCATGGAAATTAAGTCCAGACGATAGAGATGCTTGGACCAAAGAAATTTAATTTTTAGTTTTTTATAAAAATTTGAAGAATATGCAAGTACCTACAATGGCCGAATTTTTAGCAAAAGGAGAAACTCCAGAGGTATTGTTTTGGGTGGGATGTGCTGGAAGTTTTGATCAACGCGCTCAAAAAATCACCAAAGCATTTGTAACCATTTTGGAAAAAGTGGGTATAAAATATGGGATTTTGGGTAAAGAAGAAATGTGCACTGGCGATCCAGCACGTAGAGCTGGAAACGAATTTATGTTTCAAATGATGGCGTATCAAAACATTCAAATTTTGAATGGATATAACATCAAAAAAATCGTAACGGCTTGTCCGCACTGTTTTAATATTTTCAAAAACGAATATCCTGTTTTAGGTGGTAATTATGAGGTAATTCATCATGCTACTTTTTTACAGCAGTTGATTGATTCGGGAAAGATAAATATGAAAGATGGTGGTGCTTTCAAAGGGAAAAAAATCACTTACCACGATAGTTGTTATTTGGGAAGAGCAAATGACATTTACGAAGCGCCTAGAAGTGTACTTGAAGCCATGGATGTGGCATTGGTGGAAATGAAAAGATGCAAAAGCAACGGACTATGTTGCGGTGCGGGGGGTGCGCAAATGTTTAAAGAGGAAGAAAAAGGAGATGTGCGCATCAATATCGAAAGAAGTAATGAAGCTTTGGCAACTGGTGCTAGTATCATTGCAGCAGCTTGTCCATTTTGTAATACCATGCTAACTGATGGTGTAAAAAACAACGAAAAAGAAGATGAGGTTCAAGTATTGGATATCGCCGAATTAGTGGCGAGCTGTTTATCTTAATTCGTTTTAAAACAATTTTAAAATCCGATGATTGCTGAATACAAAAAATTACTTCCAGACAATTTCCATGCTGATTCTAGGGTTTGGATTTATCAATGCGAACGTGCATTTAATGAAATAGAGACAACCCAAATAAACGAACTTCTACATGAATTTACGGCCAATTGGACAAGTCATGGGGCAAAAGTAAAAGGGTTTGGTCAGGTATTTTTCAATCAATTTATCGTGTTAATGGCCGACGAAACCGCGTCTGAAGTGAGTGGATGTAGCACAGATAGTTCGGTTAGGGTAATCAAAAATATAGAAGAAAATTATCAGGTAAGTTTATTCAACAGGCAGTTGCTTGGCTTCTTAATAAACGAGAAAGTAGAACTCATTCCTCTACAAGAAATACAAAAGTCATTGGAATCGGAATTCATAAATGCCGAAACCTTGTATTTCAACAACATCGTTTTACATAAAAAAGAATTAGAAGAAAATTGGATAATACCATTGAAAAACAGTTGGTTAAAAAATAAAATTACATAAATTATTACTCCATCAAAATTTAGCTTTCTGCCCTTTTGATCCTTTTTTCCCATCCGAAAAAATTACAAAACTTCTTCTGCCATCCTGTCACCATTCCTAATAAATTCTATTACCTTTGACAAAATTTTAATTAGTCAAAAATGCAGGAATTGATTTCAACAAAATCACATGATGAAGAAAGACAAGGCGAAGCTTTTTCTACACAAACGCCGAATCAGCATTTTCACAAACATTTTTATATAGAAAGTTATGGTTGTGCCATGAATTTTGCAGATAGCGAAGTCGTAGCTTCTATTCTTCAAAAAGAAAATATTGGCTCCACAACCGTGATCGAAGATGCAGATGTCATTTTAATAAACACCTGCTCTATCCGTGAAAAAGCGGAGGAGAAAATCAGAAAGCGATTAACCGAATTTAAGCAATTGAAAAAGCAAAAACCAGGTTTGGTAATTGGCGTTTTGGGTTGTATGGCTGAACGCTTAAAAGGCAATTTAATTGAAGAAGAAAAACTTGTAGATATAGTCGTTGGTCCGGATGCTTACCGAACCCTTCCTCAATTGATTGAAGAAGCCGAAACCGGACAAAAAGCAGTGAACGTATTATTAAGCAGAGATGAAACTTATGCCGACATCTCTCCTATTCGATTAAACAGCAACGGCATTAATGCATTTGTAAGCATTATGCGTGGATGCAACAACATGTGTTCGTTTTGTGTGGTTCCATTTACAAGAGGTAGAGAAAGAAGCCGAAATGCGCAAAGTATTGTCCTTGAAGCGGAAGCATTGTTTAATGATGGATATCGCGAAGTTACCTTATTGGGACAAAACGTAGACAGCTATCATTGGCGAGATGAAGAAACCAAAAGCAACGTAAGTTTTGCAGAATTAATGGAGAAAGTTGCCTTGATTTCACCATTGCTTCGTGTTCGTTTTTCAACTTCCCATCCAAAAGACATCACCGACGACGTGCTTTTCACCATGAAGAAGTACGAGAACATTTGCAATTATATTCATTTGCCTGTTCAAAGTGGAAGCAGCAGAATGTTGCAAATGATGAACCGTACTTACAGCAGAGAATGGTATATCGCTAAAATAAATCGAATCAAAGAAATCATACCCGATTGTGGTATTTCAACGGATATGATTACCGGATTTTGCACGGAAACGGAAGAAGACCATCAGGAATCATTAAGCTTAATGGAATACTGTAAATACGACTTAGCCTATATGTATTTTTATTCAGAAAGACCAGGAACATTGGCGGCTAGAAGATTTAAAGATGACGTTACTTTAGAGGTTAAAAAAAGAAGGCTTCAGGAAATGGTGGATTTACATAGAATCCACTCGCTTGAAAGCATGCAACGTGATGTAGGTAAAACATTTAAAGTATTGATTGAAGGCGTTTCCAAAAAAAATGAAAACGAATATTATGGCAGAAACGACCAGAATAAAGTGGTGGTTTTTCCAAAATTGAATTATAAAAAAGGCGATTACGTAACCGTTGAAATTCACGCCTGTACTGCTGGAACATTAATTGGCAATACAAAAGCATAATTAAAAGCAATGGATCAACAATTAATAAAAAATAGATTCAACATCATTGGCAATTCATCCGCATTGAATCATGCGTTGAATGTAGCTACGCAAGTTGCCAATACCGATTTAAGTGTTTTAATAAATGGGGAAAGCGGAGTTGGTAAGGAAGTTTTCTCGCAAATCATACATGCGTTATCTGCAAGAAAGCACAATCCTTTTATTGCAGTAAACTGTGGCGCTATCCCAGAAGGCACGATTGATTCCGAGCTTTTCGGTCATGAAAAAGGTTCGTTTACTGGAGCTGTAGATAGTCGAAAGGGTTATTTCGAAACCGTAAATGGTGGCACCATCTTTTTAGATGAAATTGGAGAAATGCCTTTGGGAACCCAGGCCCGATTGCTTCGCGTTTTAGAAACCGGTGAATACATAAGGGTTGGTAGCAGTAAAGTTCAAAAAACAGATGTAAGGGTAATTGCTGCTACAAACAAAGACCTTTTGGAATTTACGCAAAAAGGACGTTTTCGTGAAGATTTATATTATAGATTAAATACCGTTCCAATTAGGGTTCCATCTTTAAGAGACCGTAAAGAAGACATATTGTTGCTCTTTAGAAAATTTGCAACTGACTTTGCAGAAAGATATAAAACTTCGTCTGTACAACTAACAGAAGAAGCAAAAGAGATTTTGATTAATTATTCTTGGCCTGGTAATGTGCGCGAATTAAAAAATATCGCAGATCAAATTTCTGTATTGAGTACCGAAAAATCAATTTCAGCACAAAATCTACGTGATTTTTTACCTGAAAACAATTATAGCAGATTACCGGCATTAAGCGGTGGGCCAGGTGCGGTTAGTCAAGCTGAATTTGCCAATGAAAGAGAGATTCTTTACAAGTTATTTTTTGATATGAAAAAAGATGTAAATGAATTGAAGAAAATGGTTTTTGATATGATTCAAAATCCAATGATGGCGCAATCTATTCCTGTTTTCAATCCAGAAATGGGCAATCAAAATGCCATTACCCCATTTAACGCTACATCTTCAATAAACACCAATAATTATTCGGGCAATCAACAACCATTAATTATAACGAATAAGCCACAAGATCAAATTCAACATCATGAAGATGTGGAAGAGTCTTTAAGTATTATAGACAAAGAAAAAGAACTGATTATTAAAGCATTGAAAAAGCATCGCGGAAAAAGAAGAGATGCATCGGTTGATTTGGGCATTAGCGAAAGAACACTTTACAGAAAATTAAAAGAATACGATATTGAACATCTTTAATCTAATTGGGGTATAAAATGAGAAAACCACTTTCTATTTATGGCATTTGCTTGTTGGTAATTACAATTTTCTGTAATGCCACATGCAAGTATTCATTCAATGACACATCTCCCATCCCGCCAGAAGTTAAAAATTTCAGGGTAAATTATTTTGAAAATAAAGCGCAGTTTGTAAACTCACAACTTAGTCCAAAGCTTACAGAAAAATTAAAGCAAAAGATTATTGGAACAACCAGATTAAAACAAACCAACAGCGATGAAGCGGATTATGATATTTCTGGATACATTTCGCAATATTATACGAGCACGATTAGTATTTCTGGCACCAATTCAAATGGAAATAGATTAACCGTTGGGTTTCATTTGCAGTTTAAGAACAAACAAAACGATAAAAAGAATTTCGAAACGGATTTAACCAGAACCTTTGATTACAATGGTAATCTAAGTTTGTCTCAAGCAGAATCGAATTTGAATGAAGACATCGTAAAAAATTTATCAGACGAGATTTTCAATAAAATATTTTCCAACTGGTAATAGAAATTGTAGTTTTTTTTTATTTATATTTGATTATGCAGCACCAAGTTTTATTTAAACAGTTATTTAATAAAAATGCAGGGGATTTCGATAATCTCAGCATGCTGCAACAAGAAGCGCAAGCGTTCCCTTATTTTAGCTTAATTCATTTTTTTCAACTAAAAGAAATGGAAGTTGAACACAGCAGTTATCCATCTATTGCTGCAAAGTTGGCACTACATTTTAATAACCCATTCAATTTACATTTAAAATTACATCAGAACGAAAAGGCAGTAATTGTTGAAAAACAAGTTGAACTCGCTGAAAATTTATTAGGTTTAAAAACAACACCAGAAACTTTATTAACTAAACCTGACACAGAAAAAACAGCGGAAAAAGAAGAACTTTTATTTGAACCCTTATTTACAACGGATTATTTTGCCTCACAAGGGATTAAATTAAGTGAAGAAATTAAAGCCAATGATAAACTAGGAAATCAGCTAAAAACGTTTACCGCTTGGCTGAAAACAATGAAAAGCACCAACGGAAATAGATTGGCCGAAACAACAGTTATAGACAAAAAAGTAGAGCAACTTGCTGAAAAAAGCAATGAAGAAGATGAAATTATTACAGAATCAATGGGTGATGTTTACATACAACAAGGGAAATATGAACAAGCAGAAGAAATTTTTAAAAAATTAAGTTTGCTTTATCCTGCTAAAAGTATTTACTTTGCAAACAAATTAGAACATTTAAAAGATAAATAACATGTTAATACTATTTGGAATTTTAATTATTATCGCCTCGGTTATCTTGGGATTAATTGTGTTGATTCAAAATCCTAAAGGTGGTGGATTATCCGGATCATTTGGTGGTGTTGGAAATCAATTAATGGGTGTAAAACAAACCACAGACGTTTTAGAAAAAGGAACTTGGATTTTTGCTGCGGTTGTAGGTTTATTGTGTCTATTATCACCTGCATTTATTCCAAAAGATACAGCAAACAAAAAAAATGGTTTAATCGACAATATTTCAACTTCTGGTCAAAAACCAAGCACGACTCCTGCAAACACAGGAACAATGCCGGCTACAAACCCATAATTTGTTCGCAAATAATTTGTGAAATTATTCAACCTCGCCATAATACGCGGGGTTTTTATTTTAAATTGAGTTCTAATCATTTTTGATGAAAAAAGTCGTTTTAATTATTTCAACAACCATAATTGTTTTAGCCATTACTGCATTGTGGTTTATAATGGGTCCAAATGTAAATACTACAAATGAAAAATATTTTTACATTCACACTAGTGATAAATATGAAGATGCGTTTGCTAATTTGAAAGAAAAAAAAATACTGTCTAACTATTTCACATTCGATTTATTGGCCTCATATACTGGATATAAAAAACAAGTAAAGCCAGGTAAATACGAGATTTCAAATGGAATGAGTGTTTTTAATTTTATTCGAAAATTGAAATCAGGTAGACAACATGAAGTTCGATTTGTAATCAATAAGATGAGAACCAAAGAAGATTTTGCAAAAAAAATCGGTTCCAATTTCGAAGCGGATTCATTAGAAGCCATTCGTTTTTTAATGAGTAACGATTCTTTAGCCCCATATCATTTAGATACCAATACTGTAATGTCGGTTTTGATACCCAACTCTTATTTATTTTGGTGGAATGGTTCATTCAAAAAAATATTAGATCGTTTAAAAAGACAGCATGATTATTTCTGGGAAGGCAAAAGAACAATCAAAGCTAAATCATTGGGATATTCTCCTACAGAAATTTATACCATTGCCAGTATTGTCGAAGAAGAAACCACAAAAGAATCAGACAAGGGATTAATTGCCAGTGTATATTTTAATCGCTTAAAAAAAGGGATGAAATTGGAAGCTGATCCAACCGTAAAATATGCGATGCGCAATTTCGAATTAAGACGAATTTTACATGGACACTTGGATTTCCCTTCCCCTTACAACACCTATTATAAAACAGGTTTACCTCCAGGACCTATTTGCACGCCATCTATAAATACAATTGATGCCGTGTTAAATGCGCCCAAAACAGACTATCTTTTCTTTGTGGCTAAACCTGATTTTAAAGGTTACTCAAATTTCGCTAGCAATTATGAACAACATCTTTTGTTTGCACGGGCGTATCAAAAAGCATTAGACACGCTGATTTTAAGAAAAAAAGCAAGACAAATTGAAAAAAATTGAACGCATATTACTTACTAAAACACCATTGGCAATCATTGTTAACAGATCCAAAACTATGATATTGCCTGGCTTTGAAGGCGTTCCGTTATATGACGTACTCCGTTTCTTTTTAAAACAATTAAGGGCTAATGGACTTTCTGAAAGAGCTTCCGCTATTTCCTATAATTTCATCATGGCCATACCGCCGTCATTATTATTTTTATTTACATTAATTCCAAACCTCCCCTTTATTTCAAAAAGATCTATTCAGAAACAATTACACACCATCATTTTAGACATCGTTCCATCTAAAGTATACAACCATGAAATGATTAAATTTGTGGATTCATTTATTTATGAAAACAGAATTGGTGTTTTGTCACTTGGATTATTAATGTCTTTATTTTTTGCTTCAAATGGAATGATGGGTTTAATTATTTCATTTAACAAAAGAAAATACCTAGGTTTCGAGCAAAGAATGGGTTTGTTATCCAGATGGATGGCCATTAAATTAACCGTTATCATTTTTGGACTTTTTTTAGGTTATTTTATATTGCTTATTTCACAAGGTGCGTTATTAGAATGGTTAATATCTGATCCTACTTGGAGAAATATTTTTGCAAATACAAGATGGATTTTAATCTTATTGCTTATTTTCTCTGCCATTGGCTTTATATTTAAGTACGCTCCTTCAGTAGAAAAACAATGGAAATTTAGTTCGCCCGGTACCATTACAACTACTTTCCTCAGCATTTTATCATCATTTGCGTTCTCCGTTTTTGTAACCAATTTTAGTAAATACAATGTGCTATACGGCTCAATTGGAACCATCATGATGGTAATGGCGTTGATTTACATTAATTCTTTGGCTATTTTAATTGGTTTTGAATTAAACGTAAGCATCAACTCCATAAAAATTTTATCGGAGAAAAGAACGCAAATAGAAAAGAAAAACAATTAATTACATCAAAGTAATAATTAAAAAGTAAAAAAGCTTGCATTGCATTGAAATTTTAGATAAAAAATAGAATCAATAATCATAATTTTTTAAACTTTACTTTTGACTTTAAAAATTACATCAAACACAAATATTACATTTATGAAAAAAATTACATTACTATTTTGCCTTTTTAGTTGCTTTTGCTTAATGGCATTGAAATCAAATCTGTTACTTCCAATTGGTGCCGATATGCCGATGCAAGAACATAAAATGCTTGATGTGTCTGGAAAAGAACTCAGTATTAAAGATGCAGTAAAAGGAAATGGTGTGTTGGTCATGTTTAGTTGCAATACCTGTCCTTATGTAATCAAAAATGAAGAACGCATTTCCAATTTATCTGATTTCACCACGAAGCTAGATTTTGGAATGATTGTATTGAATAGCAACGAAGCGTATCGCAACGGAGAAGACAGCTACAAATCGATGCAAGCATTTGCCATTGAAAAAAAATTGAATTGTTTTTATGTAGTTGATAAAGATTATCAAGTAGCCGATGCATTTGGTGCAAACAGAACGCCCGAATGTTTTTTGTTTGATAAAAATATGAAGTTGGTTTACCATGGGGCAATTGATGATAATGCAACTGATGCTTCTGCGGTAACACGCAATCATTTAATAGAAGCAATGACCGAAATATCTCAAGGGAAAACAGTTTCTATCCCTGATACAAAAAGCGTAGGTTGTAGCATAAAAAGGAAAGCGAATTAGAAAAACGAGATGTTTTAATCATCCAGCTTCAATACCGCTAAAAATGCTTCTTGTGGAATTTCTACGTTTCCAATTTGACGCATTCTTTTCTTTCCTTCTTTTTGTTTTTCTAAGAGTTTACGTTTACGACTGATATCACCACCATAACATTTAGCGGTAACGTCTTTACGCATGGCACTGATATTTTCTCTAGCAATAACTTTTGCCCCAATTGCAGCTTGGATGGCGATTTGGAATTGTTGACGGGTTAATAACTCTTTTAATTTTTCGCAAAGTTTGCGGCCAAATTCGTGTGAACGGCTTCTATGAATAAGTGCACTCAACGCATCTACTTTTTCGCCATTTAATAGAATATCCATACGCACAATATCACTTTCTCTAAAACCTATTGGCTGATAATCAAAAGAGGCATAACCTCTGGTTTGTGATTTTAATTTATCGTAAAAATCGAATACAATCTCCGTTAACGGCATTTCAAAAATCAACTCAACCCTTGTTGGTGTAAGATAACCCTGACTGGTAAGCATGCCTCGTTTACCAATGCAAAGCGTCATAATGTTTCCTATATAATCTGGC
>CANFUJ010000018.1 GCA_947450165.1 Chitinophagaceae bacterium | reverse complement strand
GATAATTTAGGCATCAAAGGTGTTTATGAAATGTATGCCAGCAAAGGAAATCACATCATCACCGCTACAACCGAACATAAAGCGGTTATCGATACGTGCAAGCATATCGAAAAATTAGGCGGAGAGGTTACTTATTTACAAGTTCAACCTGATGGATTAATCAACCTAGAAGAATTAGAAGCAGCCATCAAACCAAATACCGTTTTAATTTCTATTATGTACGCTAATAATGAGATTGGAACCGTAATGCCCATTAAAGAAATTAGTGCAATTGCCCGCAAACATGGCGTTTTGGTTTTTACAGACGGAACACAAGCTGTAGGTAAAATACCAGTTGATGTAAATAAAGATGGCATTGATTTAATGGCTTTTACCGCACATAAAATGTATGGTCCAAAAGGTGTTGGCGCATTATACGTTCGTAGAAAAAATCCAAGGGTAAAAGTTACCGCACAAATGGACGGCGGCGGTCATGAAAGAGGCATGAGAAGCGGTACGTTAAATGTACCAGGTATTGTGGGTTTTGGAAAAGCTTGCGAACTTTGTATGCTTGAAATGGAATCAGATGCAGCTAGAACCAGTAAATTAAGGGATAAATTAGAAGCGGCTTTATTGCAAATTGAAGAATCGTATGTAAACGGAAGTAGAGAACATCGTTTGCCACACGTTGCCAATATTTCATTCAAACACGTAGAAGGAGAAGGTTTATTAATGGGATTTAATAAAAATATCGCATTAAGTTCAGGTTCAGCTTGTACTTCAGCTTCTTTAGAACCTTCTTATGTATTGAAAGCGCTTGGTTTAGGTGATGATTTGGCACATAGTTCACTACGTTTTGGACTAAGTCGTTTCACTACAGAAGAAGAAATCGATTATACCATAAAATCAATTACTGATACCGTGTTGAAATTAAGAGAAATGAGTCCATTATGGGAAATGTATAAAGAAGGAATTGACTTAGACAGCATTGAATGGGCAGCTCATTAATAACAAACAATTATTTAGAAATAACGTATAAAAAATAAAAGAAATGGCATATTCAGAAAAAGTTATCGACCATTATCAAAATCCTAAAAATGTAGGAACCCTTGATAAAGCTAGTAAAAATGTAGGCACAGGATTAGTTGGCGCACCAGAATGTGGTGATGTAATGCGTTTACAAATTGAAGTAAACCATGAAACCGGAATGATTACAGATGCTAAGTTTAAAACTTTTGGTTGCGGGTCTGCAATTGCATCTTCATCTTTGGCCACAGAATGGTTAAAAGGTAAAAGTGTAGACGAAGCACTTAAAATCGACAATATGACCATTGTTGAAGAATTAAATCTTCCTCCAGTTAAAATTCATTGTTCCGTTTTAGCAGAAGATGCAATCAAAGCTGCAATAAACGATTACAGAGAAAAAAATGGTATGGAGAAAATAAAATTCGAAGAGAGCGTAATTCACTAATTTTTATTTGATATGGTTGCAACAGACAATGGCATTTATATCAGTGATAAGGCCAAAGAAAAAGTAATTCATTTAATGCAAGAAGCTGGGGTAGAAAATGAGCCAAATTATTTTCTACGTGTGGGTGTTGTAGGCGGAGGTTGTAGCGGATTAAGTTACAAACTTGATTTTGATAATGAAGTGAAACCTATGGATCAAGTGTTTGAAGATAAAGGCATTAAAATCGTAACGGATTTGAAAAGTTTCCTTTATTTGGTAAATACCGAACTCGAATTCAGCGATGGATTAAATGGAAAAGGATTCTTTTTCAACAATCCAAATGCAAGCAGGAGTTGCGGTTGCGGGGATAGTTTCGCAGTTTAATTTTAAAGTGAATTTTTGATATTTATAAGCCATCGTTTCGGTGGCTTTTTTATTTTCAATAACAACCAAAAGAAAAGCTATGTATAATCTATCATTTAATTTTAAGAAATAATTTCAAACAAAACAAATGATTGAATGTGATTTATATTTTAAGGATTAAATTGCATCAATTTTAAATCAATATGTGGAGTATCGTAAAAAAAGAATTCAATCAGTTTTTTAGCAATCTAATTGGATACATCTCTATAATTTTATTTTTGCTGATCAATGGTGTTTTTTTATTTGTATTAGAAGACAGCAATATTTTCAATTACGGATATGCCAGTTTAGACAAGTTTTTTGAATTGGCCCCTTGGGTGTTGCTTTTTTTAATTCCAGCAATCAGCATGCGCTGTTTTTCTGATGAATACAAATTTGGAACTTTTGAAACATTAAAAACCAAGCCATTAAGTTCAAATCAAATTGTTCTGGGAAAATACATTGCCATTTTATTAATCGTTCTATTGGTTTTATTGCCTTCGTTAATGTATGTGGTGACTATAAAATCTTTAAGTGCTACAGGTGTCATAGACAATGGTGCAATTATTGGAAGCTATATCGGCCTTATTTTTTTATGTGCCGTATACGCAGCTGTAGGATTGTGTTGTAGCGGTTTAACCACTAATGCTGTGGTAGCTTTTTTGCTTAGCGTTTTTGTATGCTTGCTTCTTTATTTTGGTTTTTCTGCCATTAGTAAACTGAGTTTTTTACAAGGGAATGTTGGTTTTTATGTTGAAATGTTTGGTATTGATTTTCATTATAAAAATATCAGCCGTGGTGTTATTGATTCAAGAGATGTTATTTATTTTTTTAGCATCATTTTTTTATCAATTTTTATTACTTCAAAAAAAATTAGCAATAATTAAGCATGGGTAAAATAAATAAAATATTTTCCGGTAAGTGGTCAATTGCAATTTTGCTTATGTTGATTATTGGTGTTAACGGCTTGGCTAGCTTGTGGCATGCTCGTTTGGATTTCACAGATGAAAAAAGATTCACGCTGAGCAATCATACCATTGAATTATTATCGCAAATTCAAGAACCAGTGTATATTACGGTTTTACTTGATGGCGACTTAAAATCGGAGTTTAAAAAATTATCAAACTCATCAAAAGAGTTGCTTCAAAATTTTAAAAATTACGGGGGCAATAATATTCAATTTACATTCGAAATGCCAGGTGAAGGATTAAGCGATTCTGCTAAAGCAATCGTTTTTGATTCCTTGGTAAATTTAGGTTTGCGACCAACTACACAGAAAGTACAAATTAAAGAAGGAGAGGCTTCCAGTCAACGACAAATATTTCCTGGGGCAGTAATTCATTACAAAGACAGAACGGTCGCCATCGATTTTTTACAAGGACAAATTCAGAAATCAGTTTTTAATTCGAGTGAAATTTTAGATAGAGAAACATTAAATAGTGCAGAAGCATTACTCGAATTTAAGTTTGCAAATGCCATTCAAAAAATAACAATGGAATCCGTTCCAGTTGTGGCCTATGCATACGGAAACGGCGAGCCGCCTTATGGTTTTTATCCGGTTAATGATGTATTTCAAACGCTTGGCACAAATTATATTGTAGATACGGTTAACCTTAAATCCAATACTATAATTGATGAAAAATCAATCAGTACTTTGGTTATTGTAAAGCCAACTTTACCATTCACAGATGAAGATAAATTTAAGCTCGATCAGTTTGTAATGCATGGAGGAAAGCTATTGTTTTTTGTAGATGTTTTATATGCAGAAAGAGATAGTTTACAAAATGGCGAACTTGTCGCTTATTCGAGAGATTTGAATTTGAATGATTTGTTATTTCGCTACGGAGCGAGGATAAATACAGATTTGATTGCTGATAAACACTGCGACAAAATTCCGATTGAAGTTGGAAACATTGGAGACCAATCTCAAAAACAATTATTGCCTTGGCCTTATTCGCCGTTGTTGCAATCTGGCTCCGATCATCCTATTGTAAAAAATCAAGGTGATGTATTGGCACAATTTGCAAACTCAATAGACACAATAGCTGCAACAGGAATTTCGAAAACTATTTTATTAAGTACTTCTGTAAATTCCAATTCAATTCCAACACCTTCAATCGTTTCTTTGAAGAGTTTAGAAATTGAAGAAGACATCAAAAAATATAATAAGAAAAATATTCCAGTAGGGGTGTTACTTGAAGGAAAGTTTAAATCCTTGTTTGCAAATAGAGCAAGTGCTGAACAAATAGATTGGATGAAACAAAATCAATCCGAATTTTTGAGCATCGCAGTTAATCCAGGAAAAATAATTGTTGTAGCGGATGCAGATATTGTAATCAATCAAGTATCTGAATCTATTGGTCCTTTGCCAATGGGAACGAATAAATACACTAAAATTGGGTATGCAAACCGCGACTTCTTTTTAAATTGTACAGAATATTTGGCAAACGAAAACAATATGCTAGAAGCAAGGGCTAAAGATTATACCTTACGTTTGTTGGACTTGAAAAAAATTGAAGAAGAAAAAACATTTTGGCAAATGATGAATATTGTTTTCCCAATCTTCTTGATCGTTTTATTTGCCATTATTTTTCAATGGCTGAGAAAAAGAAAATTTTCAAAATAATTATTTTTAATGGATACAACTCAGTTAGTTTATTTGGTATTTGGATTGGTAATTGCGTTGGGACTCCTATTGGACTTGGGTTTTCTGAGTAAAAAAAATCAAGTCATAAGTACGAAAACTGCATTAATCCAAACTTTATTTTGGGTGCTTATTGCAATGGGTTTCTTTGTGTTTCTTTGGATAGAAGAAGGAAATAAAAATGCAGTTGAATACCTAAGTGCTTACTTAATGGAATGGAGTTTGAGTGTAGATAATATCTTTGTTTTCATTATTATTTTTTCAGCATTTAAAGTGAAGCCGCATTTTTATGGTAGGGTTCTATTGATTGGCATATTAATGGCAATTATATTTCGAATAATTTTCATAACCATTGGGGTTGTATTGATACACGAGTTTCACTGGCTACTGTATATTTTTGGTCTATTTTTATTGTACACAGGTTACAAAATGTTTAAATCAACGGAAGAGTCTGAATTTAATCCACAAGATTCTAAAGTTTATAGATTCCTGTATAAATATATACCGCTTACTTCCCATGATGGGAATGGGAAATATTTTATAAGAGAAAAAGGGAAGCCAGTTTATACCACTTTGTTTGTTGTAGTTGTAATGTTAGGCATTACAGATATCGTTTTCGCGTTAGATTCAATACCAGCAGTGATGGGTATTTCTGAAAGTAAGTTAATCATTTATACATCAAATACTTTCGCTGTTTTAGGATTAAGAAGTTTGTTTTTTTTACTAAGAGGTGCGGTTTCTAAATTTGATTATTTACAACAAGGCATTGCCATTGTTTTGATATTTATTGGCATTAAAATGTTGGCTGAAAATTGGATTAATCAATGGATAAATAAAGATAACCAAGTGATTATTTCATTGTTTGTAATTGTAGGATGCATTTCGAGTTCTATATTTTACTCTATGTTGCATCAAAAAAAAGGAACACCAAAAGATGTCATTGTTAAAGACTAAATTTATCAATTGAATTATACGATATCTAATATTGCTAAAATAACCAACTCTACCATCATTCAAATGGTTGAAGATGTGCACATTGAAAATATAATTACAGATAGCAGAAAGATTTTGTTTCCTGAGCAATCTTTGTTTTTTGCCATTAATGGACCCAACCGATCTGGAGCTAGTTTCATTGCAGATTTGTATCAAAAAAATGTACGAAATTTTATTGTAGATAAAAGCTTCAACATATCGGAACTAAAACAATTCCCTAGCGCGAATTTTTTACAGCATGAAAATGTTTTACAAGCATTGCAATTATTTGCTGAATTCCATCGAACACAGTTTTCGTTAAAAACAATTGGCATCACAGGAAGTAATGGGAAGACAATTATAAAAGATTGGCTTAGTCAGCTTTTCCAACAGAAATATAACATTGTTAAAAGTCCAAAAAGTTACAATTCACAAATTGGTGTTCCTTTGAGCATTTTAAGGATAGAGCCCCAACATGATTTGGGCATATTTGAAGCCGGTATTTCAATGCGTGCAGAAATGGATCGACTTCAGAAAATCATTCGTCCAGAAATTGGCATACTAACGTTTATGGGTAATGCCCATTCGGAAGGATTTGCAACTCAAGCAGAAAAAATAGATGAAAAATTAAAGTTGTTTACAGCATCGAAACAGTTGATTTGTAATAACGATGATGAATTGGTAAATGAGCGAATTCTTGAATTTAAAAGAACTCAAAATCCAGGCATCAACATTTTTACTTGGGGAAAAAAATCGGATTCTAATTTAATGTTAAGTAAAGTTGAAAAAGAAATTTCAGAAACAAAATTATATTGTACTTACAATAAAACAGATTTTATAGTTATTATTCCATTTATAGATGATGCATCTATATTTAATGCGATGACATGTTGTGCAACTCTGCTATTCTTCAATTATGATTGCGATGAAATTAAATTTCTCCTTAGAGATATTAAGCAAGTAGAAATGAGGTTGGAGCTCAAACAGGGAATAAATCAATGCACCATAATCAATGATAGTTATAGCATTGATTTGGATTCCATTCAAATGGCATTGGAGTTTTTATCTCAACAAGAAATGCATGTGCAAAATACAATCATCCTAAGCGATGTGTATCAATCATCCTTATCTGAAGGAATTTTATATCAAAAAATTGCGGATATTCTAAAACAAAAAAATATCCATAGAATTATTGGTATTGGTAATAAAATATCACAACATGCTGCTTTTTTTGGATTTATTCCAATATCATTATTTTTTGAAAATACAAGAGCGTTTATAAATGATATAAATAATCTTGGTTTTAACAAAGAAACCATTTTGATAAAAGGTGCAAGGGTTTTTGAGTTTGAAAAAATAGTACAACATCTAGAATTGAAATCACACGATACTGTTTTAGAAATCAATTTAAATGCCATTAGAAATAACCTGAAGATTTATAAAAACAGATTGAATCCTTGTGTTAAAATAATGGCGATGGTGAAGGCTTTTAGTTATGGAACAGGCACATTTGAAATTGCCAATTTACTTCAACATGAAGGCGTTGACTATTTAGCTGTTGCTTATACAGATGAAGGTGTTGAATTGAGGCGGGCAGGAGTGAAGTTGCCAATAATGGTTATGAACACTAATGCTGTTGAGTTTGATAAATTGGTTGAGTTTAATTTAGAACCTGAGTTGTATTCTTTTTCAATTTTAAGATTGTTTAAAGAATATCTAGAAATTAGAAAAGTTCAAGCATTTCCAATTCACATAAAATTAGATACAGGAATGCATCGATTGGGATTTATGGATACGGACATCGAGCAGCTTTGTATTGAATTGACTTCTTGCAACCAATTTAAAATAAAATCTGTTTTCTCTCATTTAGTAGGCAGCGAAAGTGAGGTTCATGATGCTTTCACAAATACACAATTCAGCATGTTCCAAGAAATGACAACCCAATTAAGCCAATCAGTTGGATATGATTTTTTAAAACATTTATGCAATACGTCGGCTATTCATCGTCATACCAATATGCAGTTTAATATGGTTAGGTTAGGAATAGGGCTTTATGGGGTAGATGATCATTTACAATTGCAGAATGTAACTACTTTGAAAACTTCAATCGCACAAATAAAAAAATTAAAAAAAGGCGATACCGTAGGATATGGAAGGCGAGGTGTTTTACAAAATGATTCAACAATAGCAACTGTAAGAATTGGATATGCTGATGGATATTCGAGAATTTTTGGAAACGGAATTGGACACATGCTAGTAAATGGTCAAGCTGCTAAAACAATTGGCAATGTTTGTATGGACATGACAATGATAGATGTAACCGAAATAGAAACAAAAGAAGGAGATGAAGTGATTGTTTTTGGAGCTGAACTTTCAGTACGTCAAATGGCTTTAATGGCAAATACTATTCCTTACGAAATCCTCACCAATATATCACAAAGGGTAAAAAGGGTTTATTTTGAAGAGTAGATAGATGTTTGTGGTTTATTGTTTGGCATTTGGTGTTTGGTTTATTGTTTATTGTTTATTGTTTGGCGTTTGGTGTTGGAATTTCCAACCTTTTGAACCTTTCTTTCAAAACGAAAAGTATTTCCAACATTAAACCATTAAACTTTAAACCAGCGAAGCGATTTAAACCTTTTTTCATCCCACCTTCATCCTTATATTTGCATACAATTATGAAAAAAATCCACGTTATACTAATCATTTCTTTTTTGGTCATCGCAGATCAAATTTTAAAAATGTATGTAAAAACTAGTTTTGATTTGAATACTTCTAGGTCTGTTTTTGGAAATTGGTTTCAACTCTATTTTGTTGAAAATCCAGGTATGGCATATGGTTGGAAATTTGGTGGAAACTTTGGAAAATTAGCACTAACCATTTTTAGATTAGGCGCCGTTATTTTTGGCGTTTTTTATTTAAGTAGAATTATTAGAGAAAAATATCACAATGGTTTTATCATTTGTGCTTCAATGATTTTTGCTGGTGCACTTGGTAATTTAATAGATAGTTGTTTTTATGGGATGATTTTTGATAAAGGGATGGTGTTTAATCCAATTATAAAAGATTACATTGGGTATCCGGGATTAGCCACATTTTCTTCAAAGGGTTATGGTAATTTTTTACATGGTAACGTGGTTGATATGCTCTATTTTCCAGTTATTAAAGGATATTTTCCTTCATGGATGCCAATTTGGGGTGGAGAATATTTCGAATTTTTCAGGCCTATATTTAATCTGGCAGATGCTTCAATCAGCGGAGGTGTAATTACAATCTTAATCTTTCAGCAACGTTTCTTAAAAACGACTAAAGTAATTACTGAAAAAGAGTCGGAGGATATTACAAAAGACAACCAAAATGTTTAATAAAACGTTTATCTTAGCAAAAATTTTAAGCATTTTAAATTAACAACGTGAACAAATTTACTTTTTATGTTGTCAATTTTCTGGATATAAAACTAGCCTTAAATTAAAAAAGCAATAAATGAAAATTTTAAACACAATTACCGTTGTTCTACTTTCTTTGTTTTTAATCACTTCATGTCAAAAAGAACTTTATTTTGATGGTCTTTCAAGCGGTTCATTAAAAACGGATTCGTTGGGTACAGATTGTATGCCAAGCGAAGTTGTTGGTTATTACCAAATGGATTCTGCATTAAATGGACCAATTAGCGGCAATTATATTGAAGTACAGGTTAATGTTACTTATCCAGGTGAATACACTATAAAAACAGATACCGTAAATGGTTATTATTTTATTGGAACAGGAACTTTCGGTCATATAGGGGTTGATTCTGTTAGATTGTATGGATATGGCACACCTTTAACACAAGGAACAAACACTTTTCTTGTAAGTTATAACAACACATATTGTTATATAGACGTTGATGTAAATGATGGAGGAACTGTAACAAATGCCGTATACACTTTGGGCGGAGATGGTTCTACATGTACAGGAGCCGTTTTAACTGGCACGTTTATGGAAGGGCTTCCAGCAACATCAAATAATACAGCGTCTATAGATTTAACGGTTGCATCTGGTGGTAATTATTCTTTAAGTACTCCTGTTGTAAATGGGGTTAGTTTTTCATCAACAGGGTCATTAACAACTGGAAATACAGGCGTTACACTTACAGCAATAGGAACACCAACTGCAGCGGGAACATTTAACTACATTGTATCTGGAGCTGGAACTTCTTGTACTTTTTCAGTAACATATGATCCCTTAGCAGCACCTGCAACATTTGTTTTTACAGGTGCTCCAGCAGATTGCTCAGGTGCTACACTGTCTGGTACTTACACTGCAGGAGTAGCCACTTCTCAGAGTAATACGGCAAACATAAATATAAATGTTGCTACCATAGGAAGCTATAATGTATCTACACCACAAGTTAATGGCGTTTCTTTTCAGGGAACAGGATTGATTAATACTGCTGGAAATCAAACTTTGGTTTTGTATGCTGTTGGTATTCCAGCAATTGCGGGCACATTTAATTATACTTTATCAGGTAGCGGGAGTTCTTGTACTTTTTCTGTTACTTATGATGGAGCGCCTACAAATTTTATCACTTGTAATATTGATGGAGTATTTACAACTTTTAACATTGGAGCAACAGCAGGATTAGACAATTCATCTGGACCTTCAATTTTAAGTATTGATGGTTCAAGTACAAGTGCTACTCCCGACCCATCTATTAGCTTACAAGTGATTAAGTCTTTAGGTGGAAGCGTTACCGCGGGAACTTATAATGTAAATCAATTGGCTACTGGTATCGCAGTTTCTTGCGATTATTTTGATGCAACCAGTGTGGATTTTGCAGCGTTAACTGATGCTCAAAACCAAAACCAAAACCCTGCATTTACAATAACGGTCACCAGCATAACGGCTACAAGATGCATCGGAACTTTCGAAGGACCAGTAAAAGATAGTCAAGGCACTACAAAAATTATTACTCAAGGCATTTTTAATGTGCCAGTTCAATAAGTTTAATCATTAAAAGTTTTAAAGGCAGTTTCTGATGAAGCTGCCTTTTTTTATACCAAGATTCAAATAAAAAACTTCGAACAATCCCAATCACTTGATGTTGTTTATTTTAAGAATTTGCAAGCGTTGAAAAAACATATACCTTGCATGATAATTGAATTGTTGAAAACACCAACGTTTTTTAACCCCAATTAATGCGAAAAAAACAGAGTTAATGCGGAGATTTTATCTTGTTTCATTTTTAATTTTTTCATTAAATAATATATTGGCTCAATGTCCTCACATTGATATGGCCATGGTTAATTCTTGCGGTGCAAGTGAAGGATTGAATGAATTTGTACTTTTTACAACTGCGACAACCACTTCCGCATCTAATTATACACTCTATTATGGGTCAACAAATCCACCTAACCAAAGTAGTTTGTCGGGTGCTGATGCTACTTCTATAACAGGTACTGGAACAGTAATTTCAAATGGTTCTTGTAATGTAATAAATGTCGTTTCTCCGACAACGATTATTCCTGCTGGAAGTCAAGTTATAATCATTCCCGCATCTTTTGATCAGAATTATGATATCACAGGTTTGTGTAACGGAAATACGCCAATTTATGTTATTTATGTAAGAACAAATTTAAACGGAGGAAGTAGCAGTAATTGGAGCCCAACAGGTAATTTGGGAAATACGGCTAGTACGCCAAGATATTTACAAGTTGTTGTTAATGGGAATGCCGGATGTAGTAGCACATCAGCACCAACAAGTAATTACACAGCAGCAGGGAATTGGCCATCCAATACAGATGGGAATTTTGTGTATTGGACCAATAATCAACCTCATTATGCAAATAATGGTTGTAGCATTTTGGGTGTTCAAACAACAGGTGATACTACAGCTGTGGCTTGTACCAGCTTTAGTTGGCATGGAAATTTATACACATCTTCAACTGATTTGCCAACCTATACCACCACAAATGCTTTAGGTTTTGATAGCGTGGTTACTTTACACCTAACGATTAATCAACCTTCAAGTTCCGACACAATCGCTACAGTTTGCAATTCATTTGTTTGGCATAATCAAACATTTACTTCTTCTAATAATACAGCAATTTTTACGACTACAAATGCGGTTAATTGTGATTCAATAGTGCATTTAAATCTTACAATAAATTATGGTGATTTTAATGGGCAAACCATAAATACTTGTGGTCCATATGTTTGGAATGGTACTAACTATCAAAATTCTGGAGATTACATTTATCAATATTCAAATGCATTCGGATGCGCTTCTTCAGACACATTACATTTAACCATTGCTCAAAAGCCCAATTTAGGCCCAGATAAATATGACACCATTTGTTTTGGCGCTTCTGTAAATTTAGAATCCTATTTTCCAACAACTAATTTTTCTGACAATTGGACATTTCATCAAACATCAATAAATTCAATTCAAAATGTAACAGAATCCGGTAGTTATCAATTGATAAGGTTGGTTACATCTGGTTGTGCGGATACTGCAAATATTAATTTATTAGTACTGCCAGCAGTATTTGCAAATGCAGGCCCTGATGGTATTGCAGCAATAAATTATCCATATCAATTAATTGGAAGCGGCACTGGGCAATACAGCTGGTACCCCAACTCAGTTTTAAATAATGCCAATATTGCCAATCCAATTGCAACCATTCAATCAAATACAACCTTTGTATTAACTATTACTAATGATGCGGGTTGTACTAATAATGACACGGTTAATATCAGAGCAATTGAAGGACCTCAAGTATATTTGCCAACTGCTTTTACACCTAATGGAGATCGATTAAATGAAAAAATAAAACCTATTTGTGTGGGGATAAGTCGTTTTGATTATTTTAGAATATTTAATCGATATGGCAATCTACTTTTTGAAACAAACAAAATGGGCGAAGGATGGGATGGGTATTATAAAGGGAAACGCCAGTCATCTGGAAATTATATCTCAACAGTTAAAGTAAAAGATGTAACAGGAAAGGAGTATATAAAAACAAGCAATCTCTTGTTGATTTATTAAAAGAAAAGAAAAACTAATTTTTTTCAACTCAAATTATTTGCAAATTATATCATGTCGCAATATTTTAAAATAGGTAAGTTGGTTGCCAGTCATGGACTGAATGGAGATTTGGTTTTACAACATAGTTTAGGGAAAAAGACGGCTTTAAAAGAAGTGAAAGCATTGTTTATAGAGGAACAACCAGGCAATTTTATGCCTTATTTTATTGAAAAAGCAACAGCCAAATCGAATGATGAAACTTGGGTAAAAATTGAAGGAATAGATACCAAGGAATCAGCTAGAAAACTTACACCAAAAGAAATATGGTTGTTGGAATCAGATTTTAACCAACATACCGCATCCAGTTCTCCAATCGCTTTTTTGGGGTATTCCATGATAAATGGAGAAACAGATTTGGGAGAAATTATTGAAGTAATTGAACAGCCGCATCAGATTTTATGCACCATTTTATATAATGGAAACGAAGCTTTGATTCCAGTACATGAAGCGAGTTTGATAAAAATCGACAAAAAAAATAGAAAAGTTTATGTAGATATTCCAGAAGGGTTGCTGGATATTTATGCATAAACCCTATCATTCCCCCCTAATTTTAAGTGAATGTCAAAAAAAATCGTCTATTTTTTCCACTCTTTGAATGATTTCATTAACTTCGCGCCTCACAAAAAAAATCATTAAAATGAAAACAATTACAATCGAAGGTCAACTGAGGACCGAAAGCGGAAAAAAAGCCACCCGCCAACTTCGCTCTCAGAAGCTTGTGCCAGGTGTAATTTACGGTGGTAACACAGAAGTAAATTTCGCAGCTCTTTCAACCGCATTTAAATCAATCGTGTACACGCCAGAATTTATGTTGGCTAATATTACTGTTGATGGAAAATCTTATCGTTGCATTCTTAAAGATTTGCAGTTCCATAAAGTAACTGACGAATTATTGCACGTAGATTTTCTTGAATTGGTAGATGACAAAAAAGTGATTGCTACTTTGCCTTTAAAATACATGGGTACACCAGCTGGGGTTAAAGCAGGGGGTAAACTTGTAACTAAAATGAAGGCAATTAAAGTAAAAACTTACCCAAAATATTTGAAAGAATTTGTTGAGGTTGATTTATCAAATCTTCAATTAAACGAAAACTTACGTGTAGAAAATATCATTGCTGACAATATGGAAGTAATGAACTCTCCAAGAATTCCAATTGCTACAATCGCTATGACGCGTGCATTGAAGCAAGAAGAAGCTGCTGCTCCAAAAGCTGCAAAAGGGAAAAAATAATTTTCAACTAATACTACAATTAAAAGCCCTTGTTTTCAAGGGCTTTTTTTTCAGTTACGAATTAAATAGGTTAAACAAAGCGTTTGTTTAACTTTACAAAAAAAATCTAAAAATGGGAACAGATAAAAATACAATTTGGGGTTTTGTATTAATCGGAGCATTGCTCATTGCTATGTTTTATTTTAACAGTAAAGACCAACTTGCTTTTGAAGGAGAAAAAAAGCGTGTAAAGGATTCCATTGATAATTTGATTAAACTAAAAGCAAAAGAAGTACCCCCTATTGCAGAAACTAAAACGGCAGATTCAATTTCGATTCCAACTAAGGGATTTAAATTATCTGAAGCAGAATCATTTACTACTTTGGAAAATGAGGTGCTATCCATAAAATTCTCAAATAAGGGAGGACAACCTAAATCGGTTGTTTTGAAAAAGTTTAAAAAAGCCAATGGAGAACCAGTAGTTTTAAATGACGCAGAATTCAACTCAATTAATTACAAAATCAATTCAGGAGAAAATAAAACTTCAGACATTAATAAAATCTTTTTTAAAGCTTCAATGATAGAAAAGAATAATGCTGACCAATCTTCCATTTTAAGTTTTGAAGCCAATGATTCAAATGGCAGAAAAATTGTGCACCAATTTATTTTAAAATCTAATAGTTATTTGCTTGATTTTAATTTGAATATTGATGGAGTAAGTAAAATGCTCACAAATAATAGAATTGGATTCAATTGGCAAAATGAAACACCACCCATTGAAAGAGACAACAAGTACGAACTAACGCAAACCCATATCTGCCATTCTGCGGAAAATAAATTCGACTTTGATTACATTGGTAACGGTGGCGACAAAGAAATTAAAAATGCAAATTGGCTATGTATCAAACAACAATTTTTTATATCGGCATTAATTGCTAAAGAAAAGTTTTCGGATGTAAAATATGATTGGAAAATCCCAACAGATACGACTGAAAAATATTTGACAAGGGTAAATACAAATGCTTCATATACATTTTCAAATCAAGAAAATTTAAACGTTCCTTTACAACTTTATTTTGGTCCAAGTGATTATAATATTTTAAAGCAATACAATAATGATTTAGAGTACGTGGTGCCTTATGGAAGTGGTATATTTTCATTTGTAAAATATATTAATAGATATTTCTTACTCCCTGTTTTTGATTTTATTCAGCAACATATAATGAACATGGGTATCGTTATTTTGCTCATTACTTTGTTGATTAGATTAATCACTTCGCCTATTTTATACAAAAGTTATTTAAGTGGTGCAAAGATGAAAGTATTGAAACCAGAAGTTGATGCATTAAAAGAGAAGTATAAAGATGATCAACAAACTTTTGGGATGGAGCAAATGAAACTTTGGAAAAGTGCAGGCGTTAGTCCTTTAGGGGGTTGTTTACCGGCTTTATTACAAATTCCAATTTTCATGTCGCTTTATTATTTCTTTCAATCCAATATTGACTTGCGCGGAAAAGATTTTTTATGGGCAAAAGATTTAGCGCAATATGATTCTATTGCCACATTGCCTTTCTCTATTCCATTTTATGGCGACCATGTTAGTTTGTTTACAATAACAGCAGTTCTTACAAGTTTATTGATTTCTATCTACAGTATGAGCAACATGCAGGATAACAGTAATCCACTTATGAAGTATATGCCTTACATATTTCCTGTGATGTTGTTAGGGGTGTTCAATAAATTACCATCTGCTTTAACTTGGTATTATACCATTTCAAATACGATTACTTTGTTGTTGCAAATTGTTATTCAAAAATATATTATAGACCACGACAAAATCATGTTGCAAATAGCTGAAAATCGTAAAAAGCCAGTAAAAAAATCTAAAATGCAAGAGCGAATAGAATCGATGCAGGAAACACAGAAGAAGATACAAGACATGAAACAAAAGTCTACAAAAAATTAAATAATTCGTTAATCTTTTACATTTAAACCGTTCAAAATCAAAGAACGGTTTTTTTGTTTTTACATTTCTTGCTGTTTTTATTTATCTTTAATTACAAAAAATTGAATGATTAAATACATCTATTTTCTAGCTTTTTTATTGGCTTCATTCGGAAAAATTGAAGCACAAAAAAATGAAGCACAAAAAATTGTCAATGAAGCTACATTGATGTATAAAGTTGAAATTAAAGATTCAATAACCAACCAACCCGTTCAAAACGCTAACTCTAATCAATACATTATTTATACAAAAGGATTTTCATCCCGTTCTGATTTAATTACTTCAATCGGAAGTGAGTCTGCAGTGTATGATTCAAAAAAAGGAAGTGGATATATTGCTAAATCATATAGTGGCCAAAAATTACTAATTAATTTAACCAAAGCGAATTGGTTTACCCAAAACGCAATATTTCAACAGTTAAAATTTAATGTAACATCCGAAACGAAGAATATTTCAGGTTATGATTGCAAGAAAGCTATTTCAAAACTTGCCTCTGGAGAAACAATAATTGTATATTTTGAACCCAACATACAGTTGTCTAACCAAGATTATACCTTAGCTTTTCCTGAATTAAAAGGCTTGCCAATCGTTATAGAAAGGGAAAGTAAAGGGAAAAAATTTACTTATGCTTTAGTAGATATCATTTATGATAATGTTCCTTCAAATTTATTTGAAATAGTACAAAAAAACTATCGAATAATGAATTATGAAGATGCCATAAAATCTCAGAAAAACTAGAGAAAACTAATTCTTGGCTGTAATAACCAATTTCAATCCTGTATAACCTTGTCTTAATTCTGTTGAAAGAATTTTTTGTTTTGGAGGAAGAATATATAGCGTATTCCCTTTTTGGTAGTATTTTAAGAAGCTAATGTTGGAAAAATTATCAGACTCAGAACCAGATAATAACATCCCTTTGTATTTCAAACCATTCTTCAAATTAAATGAAATATTATTCTTAAAACCATGTTCAGTATTGATGTTTAAGGAAAGATGACTTCTTGATTTCTTTCTCAAACCTCTATCTGCGAATGAGGAAAGTACACTTCCGCAAACCAAGAATGCAATGAATAATATTTTGAAAGTTTGTTTCATTTCTTAATAATCAATCCAAATATATACTTAATTTTTATTAAAAAAAAGCATTTCACTAAATTTCTTTAAAAAAATTTTATTATAAATAAATGAAATAATTTTTGGATTGATGATTGAATATGTGTTTTAATTGATTAAATTGGGATAACAAGTAAAAATCGAAATCTATGAATCCACATAATAATAGGCAAGATAAAAGTGAGTTTAGGGCTTTATTACAGAAATACATGAAGCTTAAGCAAGGAAAAACATTTTCCTTTATTGAAGAGGATGAATTTGAACAAATTGTTGAGTATTTTTTAAATCAAGAGAATCAAGCAGATGCGTTAGGAGCAGCGGAAATCGCAGTGGATCAATTTCCTTATTCTTCAACCTTAATTTTGATGAAAGCAGATGTTTTATTAACGCTAAGGAGATATCAAGAAGCACTAGAAACAGTAGAAAAAGCAGAACTTTTAAATCCAAATGAAGTTTCTATTTACATTATAAAAACAGATGCGTTATTGGCAACAGATCAACAGGAGTTGGCTGCTGAAGTTTTAGAGTGTGCATTAAGTCTTTTTGAAGGGCATGATAAAATTGACCTCCTTTTTGAACTTTCAGATGTATATGATGACTACGAAAAATTTGATAAGGTATTTGATTGTTTAAGAATGATTATTGAATTAGATCCTGAAAATGAAGAAGCCCTTTACAAAATTTGCTTTTGGAGTGATTTTACTCGACGAAATGAAGAAAGTATAATCATACATCAAGAGTTGATCGAAAAAAATCCTTATAGTGAATTGGGTTGGTTTAATTTGGCAGCGGCTTACCAAGGGTTAAAACTTTACGAAAAAGCAATAGATGCGTACCAATATGTAGTTGCTATAAATGAAAAGTTTGATTTTGCTTATCGCAATATGGGCGATGCTTACATGCGATTGAAAAAATACAAAGAGGCGATTGAGTGTTTGGAAAAAGTGCTTATGTTATCCATGCCAGAATCGGTTATTTTTGAAGCAATTGGACATTGTTACGATAGATTAAATAATCATGCACAAGCAAGGTTTTACTACAAAAAAGCTTGCCATTTTGATAATGACGATGCGCATCTTCACTACAAAATTGCATGTACTTATATGAACGAAGGTCTTTTTAAAAATGCCATTAAATCTTTACAAAATGCGTTAAATCAACATTTAATGCAACCAGATTATAATCTAGCTTTGGGTAAATGTTATTTTGAAATGGGAGATTATGATGAAGCGATTACTTATTTTGGAAATGTAGTTCGTGTGAGACCGAAGCAAATAACGGGCTGGATTGAATTATTAAACTGCTTGTATCAGGCAGAATTGTTTGAAGAAGGAATAGAATACGCAATGGTTGCATTTGAAAATACAGATACAAAGCCCATTTTCCTATATTATAAAGCTGCTTTTTATTTTGCAAATGCGCAATCTAAAGAAGCATTAATTCAACTTGAAAACGCGTTGAAATTAAAGCCCAAATTAATCAAACAATTCATTGAAATTAATCCATCTATTTTGAGAAATCAAGCAGTTATAGATCTTATTGCAAGGTATAAATCATCAAAAAACCGCAAACCTTAATTTTCATTTAAAGAATTTTAAGATTGATTAGATATATTTGCAGAAAATATACAAAAAATGAATTTTAATTTAACTCAGATTCCTGAAAGAACGATTAAGCCAAGAGTGAACGGTATTACAATGGTGATGGATAAGGGACTAAGTGTAGAAGAGGCGAAAAATTTAATGAGTGTTGGTCATCCGCATATCGACGTTGTAAAATTGGGATTTGGAACTGCATATGTAACGCCCAATTTAAAAGAAAAATTAGCTGTTTATCGTGAATATGATATGCCGGTTTATTTTGGCGGTACATTATTCGAAGCATTTTTAATAAGAAATCAATTTGAAGATTATATTTCTGTTTGTAAGGATTTTGGTGTGAGCTACATGGAAGTAAGTGATGGTTCAATTACAATACCTCATGCAGAAAAATGTGGTTATATTGAAAAGTTATCAAAACATGGCGTTGTATTGAGTGAAGTTGGAAGTAAAGATGCTGCTCATATTATTCCGCCTTATAAATGGATTGAATTAATGAGTGCTGAATTGAGCGCAGGCGCTGCATATGTAATTGCAGAAGCAAGAGAGGCAGGAAATGTAGGAATTTATAGAGGTTCTGGCGAAGTTAGAGAAGGATTGGTACAAGAAATATTAACCCAAATACCAGCAGAGAAAATCCTTTGGGAAGCCCCACAAAAAGCACAACAATTATATTTTTTAGAGCTAATAGGCTGTAATGTTAATCTTGGAAACATCGCTCCGTCGGAAATCATTGCGTTGGAAGCCATGCGCATCGGTTTAAGAGGCGATACCTTCGAACTTTATCTCGATAAAAAATAATTATGAATCGATTCGGCTTGATAGGGTATCCGCTTGGACATTCTTTCTCACAACAATATTTCAATAATAAATTCAAAACTGAAAACTTAACGGATTGCTTTTTTGAATTGTTTCCAATTGAAAACATTGACTCATTTCCTGCATTATTAAATGCACATAAAGATCTAAAAGGTCTTGCTGTAACAATTCCCTACAAACAGGCAATCATTAATTTTCTTACAAGTATTGATGAAGCTGCATCTGAAATAGGTGCGGTGAATTGTATAAAAATTTCATCTCAAAAAATTATGGGGTTTAATACAGATGTGATTGGATTTGAAAACTCTATTAAACCAATCTTAAAACCCCACCATAAAAAAGCTTTGATTTTAGGTACAGGAGGTGGTTCGAAAGCAGTTCAATTTGTATTTAAAAAATTAGGCATTGAATTTTTATTGGTAAGCAGATCAAAAAATCAACAGCATGTTCAATATCAAGATATTGATGAACTGATTTGCGATGACTATAACATTATTGTAAATGCTACTCCAGTAGGAATGGCACCCAACATAGATATATTTCCAGAAATTCCATATCAATTTTTAAGTGAAAAACATCTTTTGTTTGATTTGATTTATAATCCAGCCGAAACAATGTTTTTACAAAAAGGAAGAGAAGCTGGCGCACAAACAAAAAACGGGCACGAAATGCTCATTACACAAGCAGAGGCCAATTGGAAGATTTGGAATCAGTAATATGAGCTGCTTGCAAATTAATTTGTTTTTATTTTTTCTAAAAAAACATCAGGAATGCTACTTGTTTTTTTAGCCGTGTAATCAAAAAAAATCAATCCAGTTTTTGCAATCGCTGAATTTATATTTTCTCCATTTTTATTAATGCCCATCCTATAATAGAGTTCAAAACCCAAGCCGGTTATATCTCCTACGCTCAATTCAATTTGAATAATATCGCCGTAAAACATTTCTTTTAAATAATTTACAGCCAACTCATTCATGATGATGCTTTTTCCTTCAATGTTTAATTCTGTATAATGTAAACTATTTAACCAATGAACCCTTGCTTCGTGCAAGATGCTTACCAATGCATCATTTCCAAGATGGTTGCCATAGTTGATATCGGTTATTCTAACGGGAATGGTTAATGTATGAATAACATGATTCGGAAAAATCAGTTTAATTCTTGCCATGATAATTATTTAAAAATTCGATTAGTTTAAATGTGGCTTTTTTACGGTGACTATATTTGTTTTTTTCTTCTAAGTTCATTTCGCCAAAAGTTTTAACATCTCCGTTTGGGATAAAAACAGCATCATAACCAAATCCTTTATTTCCTTTCATTTCATTGGTGATTACTCCTTCACAAATGCCTTCAAAAAGAAAATATTCATTATCAATAATTAACGAAATGACAGTTCGGAAACGTGCATTTCTATTAAGATTTCCTTCAAGATTATGGAGTAATTTTTTGATGTTATTTTCATTGTTGGCTTCGTCTCCAGCATAACGTGCGCTTCTAACACCTGGTTCGCCATTTAACGCGTCAACCTCTAAGCCTGTATCTTCACTAAAACAATTTTTAGCAAATAGGCGGTGAATGGTTGAGGATTTTTCTACTGCGTTTTCTTCAAGTGTTTGATGCGGCTCTGGAATATCAATATCAATGCCAGCTTCAAACAAACTCTTAACTTGAATATTTTTATCCATCAAGGATTGTACTTCTATTACTTTATTTTGGTTGTTGGTAGCAAAAATTAGTTCAAGCATTGTAGTTGTTTATATTTCAAAAATTTGTTTCAAGCAATTCCAAAGTGCTTTCTTTTCATTAACATCTTTTGAAATTTCAGCTAAAGAAGATCCAAATACCAATTTTATATTTTGGTTTTCGATAGGGAGGTATTTATCGGAGTGTTCTGGTAAATTAAACTTTTGATGAATAGTTCCCAGTATTAAAATCAATTTGGGTTTAAAATGGTCGACTGTTTTTTGATAATTATAATCAAGGTTTGAAGCGGTATTAAATACAGTCACATCTGAAAAAGTTAGTTTACAAGCCGTAAGAATTCCAGTTAAAAAACGAAGGTCATCATCATTTAAATGAAGTATTTCTAAATTATTTACCAGAATTAAAATGTTTTTTAAATTATCGCCCAAAAAGTACACCTTTTTTTCATTTAACATTTCAGGTTTTGATTGCTTATCATCTAACACTATCAATGAATCTTTATATAATTCGGGTAACAATGTTGGAGGGATTTGAAAGTTGTCTAAACTCATATTTATTGGTATTTACCGCCTTTATTTTTTGTTTCTTTGTAGTAAAATTAACGAATATGATTGCAGCAGTAGATATTAAAATTACAAAAATTGCTAAAAGTAAATTAAGCGATGTAAATCTAGAAAACATACCATTTGGAAAATATTTTACAGATCACATGTTGGAGGTTGATTATGAAAATGGACAATGGGGAACTGTTGAAATAAAGCCATATCAAGAAATTTCAATTGCTCCATCATTAGCGGCGTTACATTATGGTCAAGCGATTTTCGAGGGAGTTAAAGCTTATCGTAACCCATCTGGCGATGTACAAGTATTTAGGCCGCACGATAATTTTAAGCGCTTTAATATTTCTGCGGAAAGGATGCAAATGCCAACTGTACCAGAAGATATTTTTATGGATGGGTTGAAAAAACTGATTCAGTTAGATGCAAATTGGGTCCCAAGTCAACCAGATCATTCTTTATATATCAGACCATTTATGTTTAGCACGGATGAAATGATTGGTGTAAAACCAAGTGATAAATATAAATTCATGATTATTTTAAGTCCAACAGGGCCTTATTACAATACGCCAATGCGCATTTATGTAGAAGAGCAATATGTAAGGGCTGTTCCTGGAGGTGTTGGTTATGCAAAAGCAGCTGGAAATTATGGTGCAGCAATGCATGCAACAGCAGAGGCAAAGAAAAATGGATATGACCAAGTGTTGTGGACGGATGCGTTCGAACATAAATATGTACAAGAGTGTGGCACGATGAACGTGTTTTTTATCATTGGAAACACCGTAATAACGCCAGATTTAGGGGCAGGTACAATATTGGCAGGCGTTACCCGTGATAGTGTTATGGTGGTTTTGAAAGAGATGGGCTTAACCGTTGAAGAAAGAGCTTTAAGTATAGATGAAATTATTCAAGCACATAAGGATGGACAAATAAAAGAGGTTTTTGGAACTGGAACAGCAGCCACAATTTCTTTAATAAAAGAATTGCGTTACAAAGATTATGTGATGGAATTTGATGTAGATCGTTGGGCGTTTTCAAATGAATTGAAAAATAGATTAAATGCCATTCGTTATGGAACGGCGCCAGATAATCATTTTTGGATGTATAAAATATAGTTTCAAAACAGCGCTAAACACAAAAATTATATTGTAAAAAAGCGGCAAAAAAATTATTTTTCATTTTTTTAAGATATTTTTTTCTTTTTCAAATGAATATAGTTACCTTTGCCGTCCAAAAAATAAATGGTTTATAGATGCCAACAATTCAACAATTAGTAAGAAAAGGGAGAGAAATTATCAAAGCGAAAAGTAAATCAAGGGCTTTAGATAGTTGTCCTCAACGTAGAGGTGTATGTACAAGAGTATATACAACTACTCCTAAAAAACCAAATTCAGCGTTACGTAAAGTAGCTAAAGTACGTTTAACCAATAAAATTGAGGTTATTGCCTACATCCCAGGTGAAGGTCATAATTTACAAGAGCACTCTATCGTATTGATACGTGGAGGCAGGGTTAAAGATTTACCAGGTGTAAGATATCACATCGTTCGTGGTAGCTTAGATACCGCTGGCGTAAAAGATCGTAAACAAAGCCGCAGTAAATACGGAACTAAAAAAGAAAAAGCAAAAAAATAGTACATCATAGTCAGTAATACGACTAAAAAAATATAAACAATGCGTAAGTCACAACCGAAAAAGATTCCATTAGCACCAGATCCAAAATTCAACGATAAGTTGGTTACAAGATTCGTAAACAATTTAATGTGGGAAGGTAAAAAAAGTGGTGCATTCATTATTTTTTATGATTCTTTAGATAAGGTAACTAAAATTACTGGTGAAGATGGATATGAAGTTTGGAAAAGAGCATTAACAAACATCACTCCAGGTGTTGAAGTTAGAAGCCGCAGAATTGGTGGCGCTACTTTCCAAATTCCTTCAGAAGTTCGCCCTGACAGAAAAATTTCATTAAGTATCAAATGGATGATACGTTACAGCCGTGAAAGAAACGGACGTAGCATGGCTGATAAATTAGCAAACGAGATCGTTGCTGCAAGCAAAGGTGAAGGCGCTTCATTCAAAAAGAAAGAAGATACCCATCGTATGGCTGAAGCTAACAAAGCTTTCGCTCACTTTAAAGTATAATAAACTTATTTTAATAGTATTTAAAAAGCCATTCTTGTAAAGAGTGGCTTTTTTGTTTTGAAGCATTAACGGGGTTTAATTCGCTACGCTGGTTTAAATGTTTAATGGTTTTAAAAGTTAATCGATTTTTTGTTTTTACATTAAAAACCCACGGTTTCAACCGTGGGTAAAAAAATATTTAATGATTAAAATTGAAAAATGATTGATCTTCTCCCACGGTTAAAACCGTGGGCTATTAAAATTTCGAAGAAATTGAAAATTGTATGATGTGGAAGAAACCATACTTCCTTATTTCTTATTTTTAGTTCCTTATTTGATATTTCTAAAAAGCTAATATTGGAATGAACTGATATCCAGTATCCAGCGAAACTACATCTCCGCAAAATACTTATAGAAATATGGAATCGTTTCTATTCCTTTATAGAAGTTAGCAATATCGAACTTTTCATTTGGACTATGCAAATTATCGCTATCCAAACCAAAGCCCATAAATACAACTTTTAATCCAAGCTCTTTTTCAAACAAAGAACAAATTGGAATGCTTCCTCCACCTCTTACAGGGATTGGTGCTTTACCAAAAGTAGTTTCCATTGCTTTTGCTGCAGCTTGATATGGTTTGCTATCAATTGGCGTCATATACGGTTCGCCACCATGGTGTAATTCCGCTTTTATTTCAACGTAAGCAGGTGCAATTTTTTTCAAATGATTGATTAATAAATCAGTCATTTTTTGTGAAATTTGGTTTGGAACCAAACGAGCAGATATTTTAGCAAAAGCTTTTGAAGGTAAAACAGTTTTTGCGCCCTCTCCAGTATAACCACCCCAAATGCCATTCAATTCTAAAGTAGGACGAATTCCTGTTCTTTCATTTGTAGTGAATCCTTTCTCTCCCCACAATTCTTTCACGCCTAAATCAGCAGCATATTCTTTCTCATCAAATGGTGCTAAAGCCATTAATTTACGCTCTTCTGCTGTTGCTTCTACCACATCATCATAAAATCCAGGGATTGTAATATGGTTGTTTTCATCATGTAAAGAAGCAATCATTTTTGCCAAAATGGTAATTGGGTTGGCAACAGCTCCACCATAAACACCACTGTGTAAATCACGGTTTGGTCCAGTTACTTCAACTTCAATATAACTCAATCCACGAACGCCTATATCAATACTTGGTGTATCCAAACTAATCATTGCACTATCACTGATTAATACACAATCCGCTTTTAATAATTCTTTATGTGTAGCTACAAAAGTTCCTAGATTTGGAGACCCAACTTCTTCTTCGCCTTCTATACAAAACTTTACATTACAAGCCAATGAATCGGTTTTAACCATTGTTTCAAATGCTTTTACATGCATATATACTTGACCTTTATCATCACAACTTCCTCTTGCAAATATTTTACCATCAATCACAGTTGGATCAAATGGGCCACTGTTCCATAATTCAAGTGGTTCTGCTGGTTGAACATCATAATGCCCATAAACCAAAACAGTTGGTTTTGAAGGGTCAAATATTTTTTCACCATAAACAATTGGATGACCTACAGTTTGATAGATTTCTACTTTGTCTGCACCTGCTTCCAATAATCTAGTTTTAATGGCCTCTGCACATGAAATCATATCTGCTTTGTGCTCAGACTTTGCGCTGACACTAGGTATACGAAGCAATTCAAATAGTTCACTCAAGAATCTGTCTTTATTTTTTTCTTGATAATCTTTCCAATTTTCCATGTTTGAAGTTTTTAAATTTATTATAATTAGCGGTATGCAAATGTATTGCTTTAAGGCCAATTCAATTGTGGATAATTTTTGAAATTGTGTAGATAAATAATGATTTTTTTTCTTGAAAATTAAACAAGCAAATTTATTTTTGCGGCAAGATTGCTTGTCAATTCATCAGCCTTTGTTTCATTCATTTTAGCTTGCTATTATGATGTTGAACAAAGGCTGAGTCTATTTATATAACACCGATTTTATTTTTCAGTTAATCTTTTTTCTACAAAATTCCAGTTTACCAAACTCCACCATTGTTCTATGTAATCGGCTCTTTTATTTTGGTACTTTAAATAATAAGCATGTTCCCAAACGTCCAAACATAAAATGGGACTTCCTTTTATTTCTATTTCTTTTAAATCCATTAAAGGATTATCCTGATTTGCGGTGCTTGTTATTTTTAACTTGCCCGATTCGTCTTTTACTAACCAAACCCAACCACTTCCAAACCTCGATTTTCCAGCATCTGAAAATAATTTTTTAAAAGCTGAAAAATCTCCAAATGATTTATTTATTTCCGACAAGATATTGTCTTTAGGAAGGTTGTTTATTGTTTTGGGTTGCATGCATTGCCAAAATAATTCATGGTTGAAATGCCCGCCAGCATTGTTTCTCATCTTAACCGAATATTTTGAGATGTTGGCTAAAATATTTTCTAAGGAAATTTCTTTTTGTACTTTCTCTGCAATCACAGCTTCGTTGAGGTTTTTTGCATATGCTGCCGCATGCTTTGTATAATGGATTTCCATTGTTGTGGCATCTATACAATCTTCGAGAGCATTATAAGCGTAGGGTAGTGGCTTTTGTTCAAAATTAATGTTGACATTTTCGTTTGAATTATTTTCATGCAAACTAAACGACGACAATAAACTTACCATGCTCTCCCAACCCACAATTGCTAAAAATGAATTGGTAAAAGATTTTTTTAAAAATTTTCTTCGATTGTTTTGCATAATTAAAGCGTTTATTTTTATTTGTCTTTTTTAAAAATTTTGAACAGCTTCAAATAAAATTCTTTATTAAAAAGCTGAGAATCATTCATGGCTTTATGGGTTAGAAAAACACCAACCGGAGCCAAAATTAAAATCGCCAGCCACATGCCAATTCCTGGTGATAAAATAGCATCTCTTGAAAATTTCTCACCAAACATATTCAACAAGTGAAAGATCAGAAAAAATACAATGGCAACGACCAAAGGCATGCCAAGTCCACCTTTCCTAATAATAGCACCCAATGGCGCACCAATAAAAAACAAAACCAAACAAGCCAAAGAAATCGAATATTTTCTATGCCATTCTATTTCATGAAACCTCAATTCTTTATCTTTTGATTCTGCATCAAATATCTGTTGTTGTAAAGCACCTTT
>CANFUJ010000017.1 GCA_947450165.1 Chitinophagaceae bacterium | reverse complement strand
AGCGAATTGATGCAAATTGAAATCCCCAATAAAATATACGTTTGTAAAAATTATTTTGAAACAGCTTTCTCTGCGTTAACGCATGTTATTTTCGAAACTGAAACTGGATTCATTTTCATACAAGCCGACGATTTTGAAAAGGTTAAAGCAGATTTTATCAATCAGTTCAATATAATAGAAGCAGCAGGAGGAATTGTAGAACATCCAGAAAATGGATTATTGTTTATTTTCAGAAGAAGTAAATGGGATTTGCCAAAAGGGAAAATGGAAATTAATGAATCACCTGAGCTTTGTGCAGAAAGAGAAATCGAAGAGGAAACGGGCGTAAATAATCTCCAACGTACTGGAAAACTAACCGATACATTCCATTTTTACAAAGAAAAGGGAAAAATGATTTTAAAAATCAGTCATTGGTATCATTTCAAAACGAACTTTGATGGCCATTTAATTCCGCAGATTGAGGAAGACATCACCGCAATTCAATGGGTTGATGTTAATGATTTGAACATCCCATTAGCCAATACTTTCCAAGCCATTAAAGATGTGGTGGAAGTATTTTTAAAATCTAAAGAAGCTTAACCCTGCTTTTTTTCCATGATGGATTGATAAACATCCTCTGGGAGAAACGGCGCAACGTCTCCATTATATTTTAATACATCTCTAATTAAAGTAGATGCCACAGAAGTGTATTGTGGTAAGCAAGTTAGAAATACTGTTTCAATGTGCTGATCTAAACTCCTATTCATGTCGGCAATTGCTTTCTCGTATTCGAAATCACTTACATAACGAATACCCCTTAAAATGTATTGAGCGCCAATTTTCCTACAACAATCAACGGTTAAACCTTCATATACCAAACCTTCCACTTTAGGATTATTTGCAAATATGCTGTTGATCCAATTTAAACGTACCGTTTCATCAAACATCGGTTGTTTATTGGTATTTCTACCAATGCCAATATAGAGTTTGTCAAACATAGGCAATGCCCGATTAATGATATCGGTATGACCTAATGTAATGGGATCAAATGTTCCAGGGAAAAGGGCTATTCTACTCAATGGTTAATTTTTGAATTATTAAAATGATTCAATCTAAGTTAAGGTTTGTTGCCTTCTAATTTCACCAAATTATTTTGAGAAATCATTTTGTCAATAACATTAACCGATTCATTGATATAAATATCATTCACCCTAAATTTCATCCATTGTTTATTGTTATCAATTTTATCTTGTGCACTATTAATCGTAGCTGTATCTGAAGCAAGATTTTTAAATTCTAAAGATTTTGACAATTTAGAAAGTTCGTCTATTTCTTTGATTAAAGATTTAAATTCTTTTTGCTCTATTTTATATTGATTGATGTTTAAAGAATATGCTTTTTTAGATTTTAAATTTAATTGTTCAAGGCTTTTTCTCAGTTTTGAAAAGCGATCATTTTTTGCAAGTTCATTTTTCTCTTCATTAACGATTGTATTAAAATCATTATTTTCTTCATTGTAAACGGCTTTTGGAATTTCGTCCCAACCTAATGCACTTGGTACATCTCTTTCACGATATTTTAAAAAGTCGTAGCGATCAGGCAAAATTACATCTGGAACCACACCACGAAGCTGAGTGGCACCACCATTAATTCTATAAAATTTCTGTAATGTAATTTTCACATTGCCCAAGTCTTCGGCATTTTTATCAGATAAAACAGAAAGTTCGCCTTCTGGATTTAGAGAAATCATGCGCTGAACAGTTCCTTTACCATACGTTGAATTTGCACCAATGATGATGCCTCTTTTATAATCTTGAATTGCTGCTGCAAATATTTCAGAAGCTGATGCACTTGTACCATCAACCATTACTGCCAATGGACCATTGTACTGTATTTTATCATCTTTATCTTTTAAAATATTTGGAGCTTCATCACGTCCTTTAACTTGACAAATTGGGCCGTTTTTGATAAATAATCCAGCCATTTGAACTACATCATAAAGTGAACCACCACCATTGCCACGCAAATCGAGGATGATACCAGATACATTTTCAGCTTTTAATTTGTCTATTTCTTTGGCGATATCAACAGCACATCTTGCCCCATTTGGACGTTCAAAATCGGCATAGAATTCTGGAAGATAGATATAGCCAATTTTATTTTTTCCATTAATAATTGCAGATCTGGCAAACGTACTTTCTAATTTTACTTCGTCACGAATGATTTTAATAACATGAATACTACCATCAATTCTTTTCACGGTTAAACGAACTTCAGATCCTTTGCTTGAACCTCTAATCAATTTTACAGCATCTGAAACAGAATATCCAGTCACATCTATAGGCGTTTCAGCACCTTGAGCTACTTTTATAATTTCATCATTTTCTTTTAATTCCCCACCCTTCCAAGCTGGTCCACCCGATACCAATGTACCTATTTTGATATGACCATCTTCTTCTTTCAATTGAGCACCAATTCCATAAAAACGACCACTCATAGATTCGTTAAATTCTCTTGAGGCAATTGGCGGATAGTAATTTGTGTGAGGGTCAATTGCCATTGTGATTGAATTTACAAAAATGCTAAACAATTCATCTTGTGTTTCGTTAGTGCTTTTTGTAGTATAGTATCTTGTCATTTGCTTTTTCACTTGTTCTCTAGCTTCTCGTTCCATAGTGGAATCTGCTTTTAGCTTAAAATCTTTTATCTCTTTATTGGCTTTGTTTTTTTCTTGCTCATCTTGAGCATCAACCAATTTGGACAGTACCGCATATTTCATGCGCTTTCTCCAAATGTCATAGCGATCATTTTCTGTTTTTGGAAAATCATTTTTTTCTGCATCCAATTGAATGCTATCTGCTATATTAAAATTAAACGGAGTATTGAGTAAGGTTGGATAAATCTGTTCTACTTCTTTGATTCGTTTTTGATATACCTTATAAATTTCGTAAAAGGAGACTAGGCTAGCTCCGTTAATTTCATCATCGATTTTGTTTTCGTATTTTTTAAACGCTTCGATGTCAGAAGCTAAAAACACATTTTTTTCATCATCGAGCTCTTCAACAAAACTTTTCAAAATGGTTTTGCTAAAAGCATCATCTATAGGTCTTGGTTTGAAATGTGCTTCTTTGATGAGTACATTTAAATTTCTTAAGATTTTTTCGTAGCGCTGTTTGGGATCTTCCTCATTTTTACCTTGAGATTGAAACGTAAAAAAGACAGCAATAAATGTCATTATAATGACAAGTGGTATATATTTTTTGTTCTGCATAATAAAGTTTGCAATTTTTTGCATATTGTAAAAATAACGGAAAATTCAATCAATGATAAAGTGGAAACGAAACAATTAAAATAATGTTTTGTTAAAGGGAGAATAAAAAAAGAAGGTAAAAAAAAATCTCCTTTTCAGGAGATTAAATTTTATTGGGGTGGATGATGGGGCTCGAACCCACGACCCCCAGAATCACAATCTGGTGCTCTAACCAACTGAGCTACAACCACCATTTATAGTTGTGCAAAAGTAAAGGAAATCATTTCTTAAACAAAAGAAAATTTTGGACTTTTTTATTTTTATTGAAATAGGTTTAAAAAATCGCTGCGTCTTCTGGTTGCAACTTCTATTTCAGTGCCGTCTTCCATGGTAACAGAACCTCCCCTGCCTTTGTTATAGCGCAAAATCCGATTAATGTTTACCAAATGAGAATTGTGGATTCTAAAAAAATGTGTTTTGGGCAAGATGGCTTCATATTCTTTTATGTTTTTTGATGCCATTATTTTTTCTTTTTTGCCCACATAGATTATGGTGTAAGAGCCATTTGCTTCGCAACGCACAATATCATGAAGCAAAATAAAAACAAAACCGCCTGTTGTTGGAACCGCAATTTTTTGACTGAGTGAGGTTTGAACATTTTTAATATTAGTCATCAATAAATCCAACTGCTGCTTCATATATTTTGCCGTTATTTTTTTAATGGCTTTTTCTGAGGCTTTTTTAAGCTCTTGAATATTTACAGGCTTTAAAATATAATCTAATGCAGAATACTTTATCGCTTTAAAGCTATGCGATTCATGTTTGGTAATAAAGATAACTTCGAAATCAAAAGGCATTAACTTGTCCAACAAATCAAATCCAGTGCCGTTTGGCATTACGATATCAAGTAAAATTAAATCTGGTTTTAATTCCTTTATTAAAGAATAACCCGAATCTATATCGTAAGCTTCGCCAATCAATTCAATTTGTGGGCAATGCTGATTTACTATTTTTTTTATTTCCGCGACTTGTTTTAAGTCGTCTTCAATTATTATGGTATTAAACATTTAAACGATTTAGTTTCATTAAATTCATTAATCAAAAAGTCGTAATTCAAAAACAGTAAAATTCTATTGATAAACAATTGCAAAGAACAAATTTTTCATCATATATTTTTTTACAATTGATTATTGCGTTATTTTATTGATTTTTCGTGTTAATCATTGAGAAATTTGGTTTTAAAAATCTGATAATCAAACAACATTAATCTTGAATTTAAATTTGCCAATGTAATTTTCTGCAAAAAATTTGCATCAGTATAATATTTCCAATCCCACTTATTTTACATTTTAACACCAAATCCATTCCTTTGATTCATCTAATTTGAAAATAATATTCTTAAAAAAATGTTTCAAATTGACCCCTATTTTCAAAACATTAATTATCAATACAACTTTAAAAAAGAATGTATCATCCCTGAAAACTATTTAACAATTCGCTATCGCTTTTTCATACGCAAGTTTTATCTCGATATGAAAATAACATAGTAAATAACCTCGAAAAAAAACGAGGATAATGTTTAATAAAAATTAAAGGTTGAGTTTGGTTGTTGGAGTTTCTAATTTTCCATTAAAAACTGCGGATGCAGTTTCTAACTTATTTGATGCAATTTAGATTTTTTATCTTTAATTTGCCTACTTAATTTTTTAACCATGAATAGGATATCATTTAAAGCTATTTTACCGCATATTATTGCTTTTGCCATTTTTTTATTAACGACTTTGATTTTTTGTAAGCCCGCCATTGAATCGGGAGTTGTATTGAAACAAGGTGACGTTACCAGTTGGCAAGGCATGAGCCATCAATCTATTGAATATGCTGAAAAAAATGGTCACTTTCCATTATGGTCGGTAAGCATGTTTAGTGGTATGCCGAGCTATCAAATTGCCATGAAAGGCCCTTGGTCGCCGGTTTCTATTTTTGATAAAATTACTCAATTCGGTTTACCTCAACCGTTTAACTTTTTTTTCCTGGCATGTATATGTTTTTATTTCATGTGCATCTGTTTGGGCATAACCCCATTTGCTGCAATCATTGGTTCTTTGGCTTTTGCATTTAGTAGCTATAACCCAATTATTGTAACAGCTGGACATAATACCAAAATGCTTGCTTTGGCTTATGCGCCTGCTGTAATTGGTGCTGTTGTGTTAATTTTTAATAAAAAATATTTGTGGGGTTTTGCGCTTGCAGCTTTGTTTACAGCATTAGAAATAGGACAAGGGCATCAGCAAATTAGCTATTATTTATTTTTGGTTTTAGGCATCATGGGGATTTCTTATCTCATTCATTTTTTAAAAAATCGCGAAACCAAACATGCGTTTAGAAGCATTGGCTTAATATTAATTGCTGGTTTAATTGGCGTTGCATCTAATGCGTTGATATTGATGACCACTTATGACTATGCCAAAGAATCAAAACGGGGTGGACAATTGGTAATGGATCAAACAGCAAATTCAAAAGACAAAATTTCCGGAGAAAAAACGACAGGACTGAGTAAAGATTATGCATTTATGTGGAGTTATGGTATCTCAGAAACCTGGAGTTTAATGTTTCCTGGGGTAATGGGATTTGGCTCACATCAAGCTGAAAGAGATGGCGATGTATATATATTCCCGAAAATAAAAGATAACGGACCGCTAGTAAATTACATGACGGAAAACCTACCTCAGCTTCCAGCAGATCAAGTAGCTGCGCAAATGAATGGCGCTATTTATTGGGGTGATCAGCCGTTTACAAACGGACCTGTTTATTTGGGAGCAATCATTTGTTTTTTGTTTTTGTTTGGCATGTTCTATTTAGATGGCAAACACAAATGGTGGATTTTGACCGCTTCTATTTTAGCCATTATGCTTTCATGGGGCGACAATTTTAAAGCGTTCAATTATTTCATGTTTGATTATTTCCCTTTATACAATAAGTTCAGGGTTCCTACTATGATTTTGGTGATACCACAATTGTTATTCCCAATCATGGCTTCACTGGTACTCAACAAACTAATCAGTAATCAAGAGGAAACAGATTGGAAAAAATTCAAATTGGCTGCCATTGCAACAGCAGTAGTTTTTGGATTGATTGGCTTCTTTTATTCAACAAGTGATTTTAGCAAAGAAAATAAAGAAAGAACACTTGCATTCGATAACATCCTTAAATCCAATAGTCCAAACATGCAAGCCCAAATGCAAAATTTGGATCAAAAGTTTAAACCAAGTATAGACAATCAGATTTACGAAGCAATGGTAAGTAATATTAGCAGAGACCCAAATGCTGGTGATCCTACAAAAGCAGCTCGTGCGTTTGTATCTGCTTTGCGTAGAGAACGTGCTTCATTCTTATTTGATGACATCATCCGTTCGCTTATTTTAGTAGCATTGGCGATGGCATTAATTGCATTGTTTATAAAAAAGAAAATCAATGCCATGATTATGATTGTAGGAATTACCATTTTTTCAACTGCAGATTTATTGCAATTCGGCATGAATTATTTGAATGACAAAAGTTTTGAAGCCAAAGCGGACGCAGAATCAAATTCATTTCCATTAACGCCTGCAGATCAACAAATACTTGCTGATAAAGATCCGAATTACAGGGTGTTTAATACGTCGAGCATGGAAGAAGCCAAAACATCTTATTACCACAAATCAATTGGAGGATATCATCCAGCGAAATTGGGTATTTATGATGATTTAATTGCTTACCAATTTAAAGGCAATATCAATATGTCTGTTGTAAATATGCTTAATGCAAAGTATTTTATTCAACAGCAAGAAAATGGAAAAATTGCACAACAAAACCCCGGTGCATTAGGAAATGTATGGTTTGTAAAAGGTGTTCAATATGTAAAAGGACCAGCGAACGAAATGCGTGCATTGGATAATTTCAATCCAAAAGACACTGCAGTTGTGGACGAAAGTTTTAAAAATACTGTTGGAAATTTCAGTGCGCCAGACAGCTTAGCTACTATTAAACAAACCAGTTTCGATAATGATGCCATAACATACGAATCTAATTCTAGCACAAATAACATTGCGGTGTTTAGTGAGATTTTTTACAAGGATTGGTTTGCTTATGTAGATGGGAAGAAGACGCCTTATTTCAAAACGAATTATGTGTTACGTGCATTAAACGTTCCTGCAGGAAAGCATAAAATTGAATTTAAATTTGAACCCGCTGTTTATTTCTTAGGCAGTAAAATCAATGCAATCGCATCATGGTTGGTTCTTATCATTTTGTTGGCTGCAGTTGCATTAGAATTTAAAAAGAATAAGGAAGTTGTATAGTTTTATTAATTGAATAATATCAACACTAATCGTACACATATTGTAGCCATTGCGCCTTACAACATTTTTCCGGCAAAAATGGGCGGACAAAAAGGGATTGCCTGTTTTTATGCAGCTTTTTCTAAGTGTGTAGATGTCACCTTGGTTTCGGTTAAAAGCAATGCTAACCCAGTAGATTTTTCGGGCACATTTATGCCTGTGATGCCCAATGCCAAGCATCGTTATTTCAACCCTTTTGGTGTTTTTTCATTTTTAAAAATCATTCGCAAACAACAAGCATCGCATCTTGTATTGGAGCATCCTTATTTGGGTTGGTTGGGATTTTTATTAAAAAAAATTACTGGTGTAAAACTGATCATTCATTCGCATAACATTGAGAGTTTGCGTTTTAAAAGTACGGGTAAATGGTGGTGGAAAATGTTGTGGCTTTATGAAAAATGGACACATCGTCAAGCAGACATTAATTTTTTCATTACGGATGAAGACCAACAATTTGCCATAAAGCATTTTAAATTAAACCCTTCGAAATGCCATACCATAACCTATGGTTTTGATTTTGGAAAGGCGCCAAGCATTGAAGAAAAATCAATTGCAAAAACGGCGCTTCAAAAAAAACATAACATCCTTTCAACAAATAAAATTTTATTGTTCAATGGCACGTTGGATTACGCACCCAATTTGAACGCTTTAAAAAATATCCTTTATGATATAAATCCAATTTTATTACAAGCATCTAATTTCAATTACACCATCATTATTTGCGGAAAAGGTTTACCAGCAGATTTAAACGAATTGAAGGCATTTTCAGATAAGCATATTGTGTATGCTGGTTTTGTAGATGACATTTCGCTTTACTTTAAAGGTTCAGATATATTCATCAATCCAGTTGTTGAAGGTGGTGGTATCAAAACCAAGTTGGTAGAAGCGTTGGGTAATAATATGTCATGTATCAGTACAGTGGAAGGGGCGATTGGTGTTCCTGAAAAAATTACAGGCGGAAAACTAACCATCGTTTCAAATACCAATTGGACTGAATTTTCGAATGCGATTATGGCATGTCGTTCAATAACGGACCCAATAGACGAAAATTTTTTCAAACATTTTTATTGGAACAACATCGCAGAGAAAGCTGCATCAATCATCAATTCCGGAAATTGATTTTTCCAACGTTTGCCAAAGTAATGCTGCAGATTTATCCCAAGAAAATTTTTCTTTTCTGATATTCCCTTTTTCAATTAAGGAATTAAGCAGGTCATTTTTATTTTCAAAAAGTTGTTGCATGCCTAAAGCGATATCATTTACATCAAAAGGATTGGCATAAATAGCCGCATTCCCTCCTACTTCGGGCATTGATGAAATGTTAGAAGTAAGCACCGGCACTTGCATTTCAAATGCTTCAACTATGGGAATCCCAAACCCTTCAAACACAGGCATAAACGTTAATGCATGAGCTGCTCCAAAATACAGACGTAGTTCTTCTTCACTTAATCTTCCGGTGAAAACAATTTCATTTTTATATAAATTGGAAGACAACAATTTTTGCATTTCATCTGTTTTCCAATAAAAGCTTCCAGCAATAATTAATTTAAAATCGCTGTTTGTATTGGCTTTGAATTTTGAAAATGCGTCAATGAGTCGAAGCATATTTTTTCGCGGATGTAATGAACCTACAAAGAAAAAATAAGGTTTACCATCAATGAATTTGTTTTTTACTTCTTGTTTTTCATCGTCAGTTAATGGATCGAATCCACTGTTGATCCCACAATAAACCACATCAACTTTTTTTGCATCAATTTGATAGCGCGTTACAATATCTTGCTTACTATATTCGGAAACAGTTGCTATGCGAAAAGCTTTTTTGGCAAATCGTTTAAAAAAATAAAGATAATACAAGCGATTTTTCAGCGGCAGTTGTTTTGGATAATGTTCGAAATTCAAATCGTGTATCACTGGAACTTGCTTACAACCTGCCATTAAAGATAAATATCCATCTGGAGAAAAAAACAAATCGGGCTTTATGAATTTCAAGACCATGGGCAAAACCAATTCCATGAAAAAAACATAAAGTAATGGATGTCTAAATGGCGGGAAAATTCTTTTGATGGAAACATTATCTCCTTCAAAATAATGCTCTTTAAATTTCGTGTCGCATAATAATGTAAATGAAACTTCGGGATGCGCTTTAATCATTCGCTGAAGTGTATTTACGGTAAAATAGCCAATGCCATCTAATTGCTTATTTCGAAGCACCCAGCAATTGACAGCGATATTTATTTTAGTTTGGCTCATTTTATTTTTACGCATTGTTTTTTATTGAAATCCAATAATGGACAATGTGTGTATTTTATAATAGATTTGTAAAAATATAGAAAACTAATTCATCGATAAAAATTAAAAACGAATCTACATTGTGACTCCTGTATTAACACCACATATTTCGATTTGTATTCCTGCCTATAAGAATGTAACCCATTTGAGTAGATTGTTAGATTCGATTCGGCAGCAAACATTTAAAGATTTTGAAGTAATTATTACAGATGACAGTCCGGACAGTTCAATTGATGATTTTATTAAACAAGCCAATTACCCGTTTGAAATACGTTATTTCAAAAATTCGCCAGCAGCGGGTTCTCCCGAAAACTGGAATATTTCTATAAGACATGCAATAGGGAAATGGATAAAAATCATGCATGACGACGATTGGTTTAGTGATGAAAACAGTTTAAATGAATTTTATACGCACAGCATAAATACACAAGATACTTTTATATTTAGCGGCTTCGAAAACGTTTATTTTGAAAAAGGCAACTCAATCATTTCAAAAATTAGTTTCTTGGAAAAGTTGATGTTGAAAATAACGCCATTAGCCATTTATAGAAAAAATTATATCGGTCATCCGAGCACAACGCTTATTAAAAATGATAGACAAAATTGGTTCGACAAGACATTAAAATGGGTGGTTGACATTGAATTCTACATTCGATTATTGCGCGAAAAAAAATCTTTTCATTCCATTAATAAATCATTGATTTGTATTGGTATGGGCGCTGAACAAATTACACAAACGGCATTTTATAACAAACAAATTGAACTACCTGAAAATTTTTATTTGTTGAACAAACTTGGAAAAAATGGACTTAAAAACATTTTTGTATATGACCATTTTTGGAGATTAATGAGAAATTTAGACATCAAATCCGTTGATGAAATAAAAACGTATACTATTGATATCGTGATTCCTAAAGAGATAGAAACCATGATACAAAAGATTCAAAAATCGGGAGCAGCGCATTTAAAAAGAAATGGAGCGCTTTCGAAAATCGGAATGCTAATGCGTTATGGAATGTATCGACTAGGTTTTTAAATTATTGAAATAACAAATGATGTTTTCGCCTTGGATGTACATTTTTTCAATTTTATGATGTACAGGTTTTATGAACGCTTTTGCCGTTCCTTCTCTATACATATCATGCAATTCGATGGTAAGCACATCTGTTTTATTCAACCAATCAAGATTGCCATTTTCAAAAATTTCTTTTTCTGCACCTTCAATATCCAGCTTAAATAAATCCACATGCGTTAAATTGAATTTCTCAAAAATCTCTTGAATTGAATATGCTTGAACCCCACTCTCTTTATTCTCGCTTTGATACGCTAGTCCTGCGCTAAAGCCTTCGGGGTTGGTTAGATTTAATATTTCATTTTTATACCAAATCGCGGCTCTAAAGGGGGTGATGTTTTTATAGTTTTGGGTATTGGTTTTTAATTGCTCCCAATTTTTTTCATCGGGTTCTATGCTGATGATTTTTGCAGATGGAAATAGGTTTGAAAAAAAGATAGCAGAGAAACCAACATTTGCACCTCCATCAATAATAACCTTAGGGTTTAACTTGTTAATTTCGGGCCATTTATATTGCTGTTCTACAAATATTTGATCAAAAATATCTAGATCAGAATCTTTTCTTCTGAGTTGAATTGGATTAAGAAAAAGTTTGCTTTTTATTTTTGTGATGGCACCAAATGAGCATAGAATTTGTACCCAAATTGAGAATCCTGTTTTAAAACCATAATTTCGTATTAGAAGAATAAATCTAATTGTGTGATAACCAATTTTACGCAACATGAATAATTATTTTATGTATCTTCAAATGTACTATAATCAGTAGCAAAATATGAGTTTCGACAATAAAAAAAAATATGATTTGGCCGTTGCTTGGAGAATTTATCCTGGTGTTTCAAAAACACCATTAATTTATCCAAAAAATAAATTCAATCTTGTTTCTGTTTGCCTAAAATCTTTTTTGGCTTCTGCTGCCAATTTAGAAGTGAAATATTATTTTTTATTGGATGGTTGTCCGAAAGAATACAATCAATTAATAAATGAACTTTTCAAAGATAAAGCCGTTGAAATAATTGAAACCGCATCTTTAGGAAACTTAGCTACATTTAAAATGCAAATCGATATTTTAAGTACGCAAGAGGATTCTGACATAGTATATTTTGCTGAAGATGATTATCTATATGTGCCCAATGAATTTCATAAAATGGTATCGTTTATTCGAAATCATAAAAAAGTTGATTTTGCATCATGTTATCTTCACTCTGACACCTTCACACATCCGATACATCAACATAAAAAAAACACCATTGATTTTGAGGGGCATCAATGGCTAAGCGATAGCTCTACATGTCTGACCTTCATGACCACAAAAAAAACATTATTAAAAACGAAAGATTTATTATTGACGTATTCAAATGGAAATAATGATTGTGCCATGTGGTTAGTAATGACAAAAACATTTATTTACAACCCTTTGAAGTATATCCAATTTTATTTTTCAAACAAAGAATCATTTAATATTCTAAAAGTTGCGGTTAAATACAGTTTTAAATTCTTCTTTAGATTCCGAAAATTCAGTCTTTATATCGCCAATCCGGCAATAGGTACGCATCTTGAAAAAGACCTTGTTAGCCCTGATATAAATTGGATTGAAATAGCAAAGCAGGTAAATAATAATGTTGTTGAATTATAATCTATCGAATCAAATAAAATCAACAGTTTACATTTTTGGCAAATTCAGTTTGATGTTATGCTCCTTCACATAATTTTTATGGAAAGCCAAAACTTCCATGGTGTCGTTTAGTTTGATGATTTTTTTGCCGATAATTTTTCTATAGACTTTTAAAAATGGAATGTATCTATCAACCGTTTCCAAACTTACTAAAAAATTATACCTTGATTTTTTCTTTTTAATTTCAGCCATGAGTTGAAACATTTCAGCACGTTCGGATTCATTTAAAAATTTATCTACAAATTCTAAAATGTACTTTTTTTCTTCGGGCCTTTCTAGCAAGCAAGATGCATACAGAAATTTCTTATCGATATTAGAAACCAATGCCTCATTCTTAGTATTTACAAAAGCACGATAAATAGATTCTGCAACAGAAACATGCACCAGTGCAATTTTGGGAAGCCAATCGGGATAGTTGATGTATTTATATTCGTCGAAATGTTGCTTGTCTTTTTTCACCACAAACCTTCCAGAGTTGCTTTGTCCACTTGCGCCACGCATTGAAAAAGGATAATCTACAATGGTAAAATCTTTACATAAAAGTCCAATTGCAAAAGACGAATACACATCTAAAGAAGTGGCATCTAATAATTTACCCGTAACCGAAATTAATTTTTGTAAAAGATGTTTAGATATCAATCGATGATAAACCATTGGTAAATCAATTCCATAACCATCATCGCAAATTTTAGAACGTTTTAAAACAGTAGCTTTTAAATCAGTAACACTGGATGTATTTCCAGCAAAGGATTTTAATAACAATCTGTTTTTTATGTGACGAACGGGGAAGTTTGGCCAAAAATAATGATAGGGTTCTGTTTGGCCTACCGCCTCTAATCCATTTGATTTTGCCCAATTGGCCACTTCTAATATTTCAGGAAAAACGGCATCATCATCACCAATACCAATTTGATAATCGCCGGTTGCATGAGCATATGCACGATTCCAGTTTTCAGTCATTGAAATGGGATCGTTTTGAAAATAATATTTTATTCTAGCATCGTTTAGATTTTGTAAATCATGCTTCAACGCATCATCATCACTACAATCCTGAACGATAATTTCTATATCATCAGATGGCACTGTAAGGGCAGTTTTAACCGCGAACAAAGCGGTCATTTGACGATTTTTGGTAGGTATGATGATACTTAAAATGGGCATGTGTTTACGATTCTATTTGACTTAAATCAACATTAAAAAATTGTTGCGCATAACTCGATTTTGATTCCCTAAATTTTAAGGTTCCTGTTTCTGCATCAGCTGCAACTGAGGTATCATTGGGGATTTCTTTTTGAAACAAAATGGTTCCAGATCCAATGTTTACACGGTTTCCAATCTTGCAATCCCCAAGAATAGAGCTATTGGCTGTTAATGAAACCCCTTTACCCATAATTGGATATTTTCCTTTGTGTGAACCAACGGTGCATCCTTGTAAAACCACAAAAAAATCTTTGTAATCTGCTTTGCCCAACATGGTACCTACCCCATGGAAAATCAAGAAAATATCGGGCATCTTGGTGTCATACATACAATCCAATCCATGTAATGATTTGTTGAGATAATACAGTTTATTGCAGATGGATTTATCCTGATGCAACTGCCACATTGAATTGGCTAAATACCATAAATACATCACATAATGATCGCTAAATAAATGATTAAAACGCGTTTGAGTTCCGTCGTTATAATGCTTTAGGGTGCAGTATTTAAAACAATGGTCTAATCGTTGTAATGCCAAATCAACGGCATCAGCATACAGATTTAAATTTACGGTTTGGTTATCCGGATAAAAATTATTTAACTGCCGAGAGGTGTAATCACGAAGCTCATTTTCAGTTAAAGTCGTTATCATGAAATTATTTTTTTTAGTTTGGTATCATCGCCCCAAAATTGCATGGGTTCATAATCGGCATAAGGATAATAACCAAGGTTCAGTTCAATGTTTTTGTTTTTTAAACGGAGGTAATTTACAACAAAATCTTTTACAGAAATCGGTTGACCACTGCAACAATTTATGATGCCTTGAATTTCATTTTGTGTTGCAATTTGTATGAAATAATTGGCGATTAGATTCACAGGCAAAAAATCCCTGATTTGCGCTCCTCCACTCATGTTAAACGAGGCTTCATTATTTTCCAATGCTTTATCCAATTGCGCAATCAATGATTTTGGATTTTGTCCGGGACCATACATATAAAAAAAGCGAACCCATTTAAAATTAAAATCGCTTTCCTTCAATAGATCTTCAAGCGCTAATCTGAGTTTGTTTTTTGCAATGGCATAAGGATTATCTGGTAAGCATTCCATGGTTTCTGTCAAACAACCTTTTTGCATGCCGTATTCAAAACATGTACCCGAAACCGTTAGGTCTTTCAACCCATGTTGAATCATATTTTTTAAAAACGCAAAATGCCGAGGTAAATTTTCGGTAATGTGAAATTCATTTTTATAATTGGGCAATCCTTCCCAAGCCAGATGCAGCATCAAATCGGGAGATCCAAAATATTCGAAATAGTTTGTGGATGCATCAAATTGCTGCAAATCAAAAGCAATATATTTAACGCTGTTGAACCATGGACGCAAACGGGCTTTATCTTCATTTTGGGAAGTGGCAATAACGTGAAAACCTTTTTCTAGTAGAGCTTCAATAACATGTTCGCCAATAAAACCCGTAGCACCGGTTACCAATACTTTTTTCATTTAAAAAATGGTTAGTTCAGGAACTGCGATTACAAATTTTGCGCCCCAGTCTTGCGCATAAGCCAATTGGTGTGAAATTTCATCTTTTAAATTCCATGGAAAAATCACAATAAAATCAGGCTTTGTTTGGGCAATTTTTTCGCTGCTAAAAACCGGAATGCGTGAACCAGGCAAAAGTTTGTTTTGTTTGTATGGCGAAGCATCAACAACATATTCAATCAAATCATTTCCTTTGATGCCGCAATAATTTAATAATGTGTTGCCTTTTGCAGCAGCGCCATATCCAATTATTTTTTTACCATTGCGTTTTTGCTGTATTAAAAATTCGATGAAATCATATTTAATCTGATCTACTTTTTGTTGAAAATCTTGATAATATGCTAATGAAGTCATTCCTGCTGTTGCTTCTTTTTGAAGCATCTCACGAACAGCATCTTCAACTTTTTTGCTGTTGTCTTCTTTATGTTTTGTAAAGATTCTCAATGAACCACCATGCGTTGGAATCTCTTGCACATCAAATATTTCAAGTCCTTGTGTTTCAAAAACTGATTTTAAGTTTGTAAGTGACAAGTAAGAAAAATGCTCGTGATAAATGGTATCAAATTGTTTTTGTGCTACCAATTGAAGTAAATGCGGAAACTCAAAAGTATTTACACCATTGGGTTTTAGTGCAATTTTAACGCCTTTTACAAAATCATTAATGTCTGGAACATGCGCCAATACGTTGTTTCCTAAAATTAAATCAGCTTTGGCTAAAAGTTGTTTGCCTGCCAAATTTGAACCAAAAAAGTCAACGATATTTTCTATTCCTTTTTCAATAGCCACCTGTGCTGTATTTGCGGTTGGTTCCACTCCTAATACCGGAATATTTTTTTCTTTAAAATATTGAAGTAAATAACCATCATTAGATGCGATTTCCACCACAAGCGAATTTTCGTTAAACCCAAACCTCTCGGTCATGTAATCGGTATATGCTTTTGCATGTTTGAGCCAGCTCGTAGAAAAAGATGAAAAATAAGTGTATTCATTATTGAAAATGGCATCTGCTTTTTCCAACTCATCCACTTGTACAAGCCAGCATTTATCGCAAACAAACACTTTCAACGGAAAATAGGTTTCGGGATAATTAATCATTTCTGGTTTAACCATTGCATTGGAAGGCGGACAAGTTTGCAAATCGCAGAAAACATGTTGTAGTTTATTATTGCAGTGACGACAGTTCATTTAAATTCCTTTAAAATTTGATTGAATAAGGGGATGCTTTGTATCTCTTTCAGATAAATTATTGATATTCAAAGGCCAGTTGATGTTTAACATGGGATCGTTGTGTAACAATCCTGCTTCAGCTTCTGGCGTATAAAATTCAGTGTGATGATAAATCAATTCTACGTTTTCAGTAAGGGTTTGAAATCCATGCGCAAAACCTTCTGGGATGTAAATCATCTGTTTATTTTCTGCAGATAATTCAACACCATACCATTGTAAAAAGGTTTCAGAATCTTTTCTCAAATCAACAGCAACATCAAACACAGCTCCGGCAATACAACGCACCATTTTAATTTCAGCATGAGGTGGATGTTGAAAATGCATACCACGAACGGTTCCTTTTTCGGCGGTAAATGAATGATTCATTTGTACCCATTCTTTGTGGTGATTGATTTGTAAAAAAGTTTCTTTACAAAAAGTGCGGGCAAACCAACCCCTGCTATCTCCTCTTGGAGTTAATGTAATGTTATAACAACCCTTTAATGGAGATTCAGCAAAAATCATAGGTTCATGTATTGATTAATTTGTGCTAACGTATATGCAAATTGATCTGATGTATTTTGTTTGTACCAATCCATTGTCCACTTAATGGTTTCAGCTGCATTTAATTTTGGCAACCATTGTAATTTTTCTTTTGCTTTTGTAATGTCTAATTTGAGCAAATTGGCTTCATGCAACTGATTGGGATCGCTGGTATCTTTCCAATGTCCACTACGCCATGTTTTCAAAGCAAGCTCAAGCAATTCTTTTACGGTTAAATGATCATTTGGATTTGGACCAAAATTATAAGCTCCAGAATAAATTGTGGGTTGATCGTTTAACAATCCACCCACTAAAAGATAGCCGCCTAAAGGTTCGAGTACATGTTGCCAAGGACGAACAGCGTTGGGGTTTCGAACTTCAATGGTTTCATTATTTTGTAATGCACGAATGATATCTGGAATAATTCTGTCTTCACTAAAATCCCCACCACCAATTACATTTCCAGCTCGTACAGAAACGATAGATTTTTGATGCTCATTAATTTTATTCAAATTGAAAAATGAATTCCTAAAAGAACTTACTACGATTTCAGTACAAGCTTTACTTGCGCTGTATGGATCGTATCCACCAAGATTATCTTCTTCGTTGTATAAAATATCTTGTTCTTTATTTTCGTAAACTTTATCTGTTGTAATAACAATTACATTACATGGATTTTGAAGTTGACTTACACATTCCAATAAGTTGGCGGTGCCTATCGCATTTACTTCAAACGTTTCAGCAGGAATTTTATAGCTTCTTCTAACAAGCGGTTGTGCGGCTAAATGAAAAATATAATCTGGTTGAAAATTTAAAATTTCGACTTGTAATTTTTCTTTGTTTCTGATATCATCAATTACGCTTTCAAAAAAATCAGTACTGCCTATAGATTGAAACAAAGCAGATTCATACGCAGGTGCTAAAGCATAACCTTTAACGGTGGCGCCCAATTGATGCAGCCATAAAGAAAGCCAGGCCCCTTTGAATCCAGTATGCCCGGTGATGAATACTTTTTTACCGCTATAATAATTTGTAAGGTTTGTTTGGTTTACCACGTCTTCCATTTTGCCTGACCTGTTTGCCAGAGATTTTCTAATTCTAATTTATCGCGAAGCGCATCCATTGGTTTCCAAAAACCATGATGTCTAAACGCGTTTAATTGTTTATCGTTGGTTAATTTTTCCAATGGCTCATCTTCCCACATCACATTAGACATATCGGTTTCAAGATAATTAAACACTTCTGGATTAAGCACAAAAAAACCACCATTAATCCATTTGCTTTCATCTTTAGATTTTTCTTTAAAAGAACCAACTTCGCCATTTTCATTTAACTCCATACCTCCAAAGCGCGCTTCTAATGAAATCGCAGTAACCGTTGCAATTTTTCCTTGTTTTTGATGAAATGCAATTAGGTCTTTAATATTAACATCGCTAACGCCATCGCCATAAGTAAGCATAAAAGGTTCGTTGCCAATATAATTTTTCACTGCTTTTAATCGTCCAGCTGTTTTGGTATTTAATCCTGTATCTACCAATGTAACTTTAAATTTTTCGGTATTGCTGTTGTGGTAAGTAACGGTGTTATTTTCGAGATCAACCGTTAAATCAGAATTATGCAAAAAGTAATTCATGAAATATTCTTTGATTACATAACCTTTATACCCCAGGCAAATAATAAATTCATGATGCCCATAAGATCCGTAATGCTTCATGATGTGCCAAATTATAGGAAGCCCACCAATTTCAACCATCGGCTTTGGCCTAATATCTGTTTCTTCAGAAATCCGGGTTCCTAAACCTCCGGCAAATATGACAACTTTCATTTTTAAATGTTTTAACTTGTGTTGAATGCAAATCTACATTGAATCAAAAACCCGATATCGTTTCTAATTTAATGATACGATGTTCAGAAAAATTAGATTAATAGAGTATTTTCGCAAAAATAGTAGATAATTTGTGCTTACAAGTTAAATAATTATGTCCCAAATAAGAAAAAACAGCATTAAAGCAACGGTTTGGATTTATGTGGGATTTTTGATTGGTGCTATAAACACCTATTTCCTTACACATAAAAACTGGTTTACAACCGAACAAAATGGCTTAACACGTTCATTAATTGAAATTGGACAATTGGTGTATGCCTTTTCTTGCTTGGGTTCCACGTCGTTTATTTTAAAATTCTATCCCTATTATGAAGATAATCTTGAGCCGAAGAAAAACGACATTTTAGGGCTTGCGTTAATCATTGCCATGATTGGATTTACATTAACGGCAGGCGGATTATTTTTATGTGAACCCATCATTATTAAAAAATTCAGTACCAATTCTTATTTGCTTGTTCAGTTTTTGTACTGGGTACTTCCTTTAGGATTTTTCACTTTGTTGTATAATGTATTAGAAGCGTACTCCTATATTTTTGGAAAAGGCGTATTGGGAAGTATATTGCGCGAAACGGTAATTAGATTTTACACTTTCATTTTAATCATACTTCGGATATTTGATGTGATTAATTTCAAAACATTTATTGCATTATTTGCTTTTCAATATGCATTTATTGTTTTGATACTTGCGGTGCATTTAAAACTAGAAGGAAAATTATGGATCAACTTTTCTTTTAGTAGGGTAACCAAAAAATTCAAGAAAAAGATATTTGCCATTTTGATCCTTACATTTTTTGTAATCATTGTAAATGTATTACGTCAAAGTATTGATGGCATTGTACTTGCAGCAAAACAAAACTTGGGGAAGGTGGGTATTTTTGGATTGGCATCTTATATGGTATCTGTATTACAAGCGCCTTACAGAAGCATAATAGCGGTAACAACACCAATGCTTTCGCGGGCATGGAAAGATAAAAATCTTGTAGAGATAGAAAGAATTTACCAACGATCATCGATAAATATGCTTGGATTTTCGTTGTTTGTATTTTTTTGTGTTTGGTTGAATTTTGATAATGGCATTAATTTTCTACACATCAATCCTGATTATTTAGAAGGGAAATGGGTTTTCTTTTATTTAGGAATTGTAACGATAATAGAATTGGGAACCGGTGTAAATGGACAAATCATTGGCACGTCGACGTATTGGCGATTTGAATTGTGGACGAGTTTATTATTGACCTTGATGATCATTCCGTTGAGTTATTTTTTAACAACCAAATACGGCATCATGGGACCGGCGATAGCCAACTTATTTTCCTTTACCATTTACAATAGCATCAGGTATGTATTTTTATTGAAGAAATTCAACATGCAGCCATTTTCGATGAAAACATTAGAGTTATTGATTATTGCAACGCTATCTTATGCGATTGCTTATTTTGCGACTAGAAACCTAGAAGGCATTGTTGCTATACTTGGTTCTTTGGGCATATTTTGCACGTTGTATATTTCTTTATTTTATTGGAGAAACATTTCACCGGATGTAAAGCAAGTAATGTTATCCGTTACCAATCGATTTAGGAAAAAATAAAATCAACTTATTTTTCTGCCATTCAAAAAGAAAAAAAATGGTTGAAACTATTATACATTAACCACCATTTTACAACCCACGGTTTAAACCAAGGGCTATAGAAATAAAAAATGCTTTATAACCGTTTCAATGGTTTATTTGACAGACAAATGAGATTACATTCAAATTTTGAAGATAAATTCTATTAAAGAAAAAATAAAATCAACTTTCTAATTTTGATAAGAAAAGGTTTAATCCTGCTCTTTTTTGATCATCAAGGATGTAATCAATATTTTCTTTAAAATAAACATTTAGGTGATACTCAGGAAAGTCAATAGATTCAATAATTGTATCCACTTGGGCTAACGAATTTTTGATAGAAATATTGAAAGAAGCAATAAATGTTTCGGGCAAAATTTTATTAGATACCCATGCTGCAAAAACGAAAGGCAATTTGGTCATTTTTTGCCAAGCTTCCGCCAGATCATACACAAAAGGGAAATTATTTAATTGCACAAGTGCTCTATCCCCTATTATAAGAGCGGCAGTTGTACCATTAATTTCGCTTTCAAATTCTGCTTCTGAAGCAATAAAATCTGGCGAAATCTTCCAGAAATCTTTTAATAAAATTTTTAATAACGCTACCGAAGTTCGGCTTTGATAATCTAGAATGATGGATTTGATATCTTCAATCGGCACTTTACTAAACAAGCATACGCTGGCAACTGGGTTTGTAGCACCAATGCAAAAACTAGAAACAATCTGTGCATTTGGAACTTGTGGAATAACAGCCACAGGAACCAATCCCAAATCAATCTCATCATTTATGAGCATTTGCGCCACTTTCGAAGGATAGTCGAAAACCAAATCCATTTCATCAACCATCGCTCCTTTTTCAAACGCATACACCAATGGCTTTGTGTTTAAATAACTAACTGCTCCAACTTTTATTTTTCTGTTTAACACGAATTTTATTTTGAGGGGCGAAAATAATCAATTTATGTTAGAGAAGTTAGAGGTTCAAAAGGTTCAATGGGTTCAATGTGTTCAAGAGGTTGGGGATTCCGTTCCGATACTTGCTTCATTTCCTTCTTTGTTTGTTGTTTGTTGTTGTAGCGTTTTACACCTTGCGCTCTTTGCTCCTTTGCGTGCTTTGCGCGAAACAAAAAACTTCGTGCCTTTGTGTCTTCGTGTCTTAGTGTTAAAAAACTTTGTGGCAATTCACATAAAAATGTTTCCAAATTTCAACTTATTTTTGCGCCTATGAATACTACATCATTAACCAACATTTCGCCAATTGATGGCAGATATGCAAACGCAACAAAAGAATTAACGGAATATTATTCGGAGTATGCGCTCATAAAATATCGATTGAAAGTTGAAATTGAATACTTTATTTTTTTAGCAGAAAAGAAATTTTTCAAATTAGATGCGAAGCAAAAAAAGCAATTGCGGGATGTGGTGATTCATTTTTCAATAGAAGATGCAGAGACCATCAAGGAGACGGAAAAAACAACAAATCATGATGTTAAGGCTGTTGAATATTTTTTAAAATCAAAATTAGATTCAATTGGAATAAGTGGATTAAAAGAATGGGTGCATTTTGGTTTAACCTCACAAGACATCAACAACACAGCGGTTCCGATGTTATGGAAAGATTCCATGGAACTGGAATATTTACCAGCTATTTTAAATGTGCAGCAACATATTTATAAGTTAGCAAAAACCTGGAAAGACATACCAATGCTGGCGCGAACGCACGGCCAGTCGGCATCTCCAACAAAATTGGGCAAAGAGCTAATGGTATTTGTTGAGCGTTTAGAAAATCAAGTACAGTTATTTAGCTACATTCCATTTTCAGGGAAATTTGGAGGGGCTACAGGAAATTTCAATGCACATCATGTGGCGTTTCCAAAATACAATTGGAAGAAATTTGCAGATGAATTATTAGAAGATAAATTGGGATTACAACGTCAGCAATACACGACACAAATTGAGCATTATGATTTGTTAGCCACACATTTTGATACCATCAAAAGAATAAATACCATTTTAATTGATTTATCCAGAGATATTTGGAGTTATGTGAGCATGGATTATTTCAAACAAAAAACAAAAAAAGGAGAAATTGGCAGCAGCGCCATGCCACATAAAGTAAACCCGATTGATTTTGAAAATGCAGAAGGAAATCTAGGAATGGCAAACGCAATTTTAGAACACCTATCGGCAAAGCTTCCAATATCAAGATTACAACGCGATTTAACGGATAGTACCGTTCTAAGAAATATCGGTGTTCCGATAGCACATACCATTATAGCCATAAAATCTATAGAAAAAGGATTGGGGAAATTAATTTTGAATGAACCAAAGTTAAAATCAGATTTGGAATCCAACTGGGCTGTTGTGGCTGAGGCGATACAAACCGTTTTACGCCGTGAAAATTATCCTGCACCTTATGAGGCATTAAAAGAACTGACTAGAGGAACTGTTATTGATAAAAAAGCGATTCATCAATTTATATCAAAATTGAAAGTGTCTGCAGCAATAAAAGCAGAATTGAAGCAGATAACGCCGCATAATTATACGGGAATTTGATAGGTTCAATGAGTTCAATCGGTTCAATGAGTTCAATAGGTTGGAGATTTTGTTCCGTTAAAAGCACTATTTTGTTTGTTGTTTGGTGTTTGGTGTTGGAAATATTCACCTTGTGCGCTTTGCATCTTTGCGAGCTTTGCATGAAATAATAAAGTTCAATAGGTTGGGATTTCGAAAAGTAGGAGCTTCATTTCCTTATTTCTTATTTTTAGTTTCTTATTCCTTATTCTCTTTCCGCTCTTTGCTCCTTTGCGAGCTTTGCGTGAAACAAAAAAGGTAGGTTAAAAGGTAGGTGGAATTTATAATAGACATTTCTTTTGAAAAGCACAGCACAAAGATTTACATTTGATTTCTGTTTTTAAAATTGTGATTTCATACAAGGGGAATTAGCTCAGTTGGTAGAGCGCTTGCATGGCATGCAAGAGGTCAGCGGTTCGAACCCGCTATTCTCCACAATTAAAAAAGGCACATCACTTATGCCTAAACCAACAATCATCCCTCTCGCTTTCGTACATTTTAAACACAGTATTTATTGGTGTTCCATGTTTCAATTCGTTGTTATATTTTGTTCTCGTTAAATAATTAAACGCACCCATATCTCCCGTATATTCAGTTTTATTATCGAAATTAAATTGTTGATGTATGCTACATAACTCTTTTATAAACGCATACATCAAAGAAGCCTCACCTCCTATTATCCCGCAATTCAATAATGTTTCGTCTGCAAATTTTTGTTCATACGCTGCATAATCTATTATCTTTTCCCTCAAATTGGTTGAATGCGCTTGCATCCATTCATCTTGCAATTTCTTAGGTTCGTCTCCACAAAAAATTGATGTTGGATTTTCCTTGAAAAATTTTTCTTCAAATGGATTTTTTAAAACAACCACGTCAGTGATGTCAGTTACGAAAACATTTTGAACGTGTTTTAAGTTTTGTTGTAAAAAATGCTCATACACGAAATACCTATATACATTAGGATTGAATTGTTCATTGTACTCAACTTTTACAAAGGAGACATAATCATTCTGGAATTTTTCGCAAGTTTCTTTTGAGAAGTTATTATGAAAAATGATGCCGCAAAGTTTTGAATCCGCAACTGATTCTGCCCAATTTTTAACCAACTCATAATTGTCACTTTCTAACGTCATGTTTCTATTTACATCAAACACACCGGTGATGTGACAAGCCATTATAATGTTTGAATCTGTAGAAAATGGTTTCACTTCAAAATTAATCATGTGTTGCGTGTGTAGAGAAATTTTGATTTTTCATTAATGAACAAATACTCGTAGGAATATTTCTGTAATAGATATAGGTTCTAAGATCTGCCTTTTTTACCCGAAAATTTAATTTTGCTTTTTCATAAAAATCAGCATCTGCAGCAAAACCTGTTTTAAAGTTGATTCTTGAAAAAACTTTTTTTCGGCCAAATAGTGTACCAAATAAAACACTATTATCCAAGTGAATGAGTTTCGTTAAATCATTTTTATCGGGCACATAATAATCCTTTACGTCATCAACAACAGTTGAAGAATTAGAACAAATCAAATCATGATTATCAATCGCAGAGAGGCAGGCAGATAAATGATTGGGTTTATATTCGTCATCGCTATCTAGTATAGTGATGTATTCACCGACGCTAATTAGTACACCTCGATTAATAGATTCCGATTGTCCACGATTACTGTGTCTGATGTAAATTATTTTATCTTCATTCTCTTGCACATACGCTAACAATAACTCTCGGTTATTTTCTTTGCTTCCGTCATCGATAATAATTAATTCAAAATCTTGAAAATCTTGATTTAATACAGAATCAATGGCGCGTTTGATATAAGAGAATTCGGTATTGTAAACAGCCATTAAAACCGAAATTTTTGGTTGGGATGTCATGTAGGAATGCTGATTGATAAATCGTATAAAATAATACTTCACGAAGTTGAATTATTTTTTTCGTAATTGGGTTATTAAATGTGGTATTTTTTTGACACGGAGCCACGAAGAATTTGAAACACGAAGGCACGAAGACACGAAGTTTTAGTTTCGCGCAAAGCTCGCAAAGGAGCAAAGAACGCAAAGGGGAAAATACTTTCAACAACAAACTATAAACAACAAACATTCTAAGGTGCAAAGAACTCAAAGTAGAATATACCCCCAACGCCAAACACCAAACACCAAACTACAAACTACCTACTTCACAAACCTCTTCGTCATGATAATTTGACTCAATTTATCCATTACTTTTATTACATAAGTACCTCTAGATAATTGAGACACGTTAATGTTGATGACACTTCCTGTTGTTAAATCAGAAGTTGATTTTGAAATTAATTTTCTGCCTGTTTCATCGTATATCCAAATGTTAGACGCTTCTTGATTTGTAGCATTTAATTCAATATGCAAATTGTTGTTGCTGATTGGATTCGGTATTATTTTGAAATCAAATGGGACTGAGTTACCAACAGAAGCCACATTTACATTAAATGTACATGCTACTCCGCCAAAATCTATCGCAAAACTTGCCGTACCTGTTGCTGTTGGCGTTCCTGTGATCAACAATACTAAATTTCCATTTCCATTTGCTAATGTGCCTGGCTGTATTGAAGCAGACAATCCTTCTACACCTGTTGATGCTACAATTGGACCAGCGAACGGATATTGAGCACCGTTACCACCTGTGTATCCAATGGTTGCCGTTCCTGTAAATGCCGTATTTATATATGCTAGTGGCGAAATGATTGCATTTGCACAATCCAATGTTTGGATTTCTGGCATCATTGGTGGTAAGATATCATTGATGTTAATATTAAATGTACAAGATTGGCCACCAAAAGAAATCGCAAAACTTGCTATACCTGCTGATGTTGGTGTTCCTGAAATATTAAATGTAATGTTTCCATTTCCATTTGCTAAACTTCCCGTTATTAATGTAGCTGTCAAACCCGTTACACCCGTTGATTGAATTGAAGCACCTGTCGTGTACGCAACGCCGTTACCTCCTGTGTAAGGCACTGTTGCATTTCCTGAATATGCCGTATTTACTGTACCAGCTGTTGCGGTAGCATTTGCACAATTTAATGCGGTAACAGTTGGCGTTAATGGAACCGTATTATTCACGGTTACACTCAACGTACAATTTTGTCCACCAAATGAAATCGCAAAATTGGCCGTACCTGCTGAAGTAGCAGTACCTGATATATTAAATATGATACTTCCATTTCCATTTGCCAAACTTCCTGGTTGTAATGTTGCCGTTAAACCCGTTACACCTGTTGACGAAACTGACGCACCTACCGTATATGCTACTCCGTTACCTCCTGTATATCCAATGGTTGCTGTTCCATTATACACAACATTTACTGATGGCTGTGTAGACAATGTAGCCGCACCGCACAATAAACTGGTTACCGTTGGCGATACTGTTGCTCCCGAAATATATTGCGTTACTGGCTCTGTAATTGCAGCGGGTTTCGTAACAGTTTTTGTGCCATAAAATGTTGGACCTACTACATAAGGATAAGCCGAATTCCATCTAGCATCAACTGTAGTAAAATAGCAATAAATTCCAGCTGGATATTCTGGTGTTACACAAAAACGACCATTATGCTCATCTAAATAATCTGGTGTTGTGGCACTCGTAGTATTGTATTGATAATCTTCTCTGAAATAACCCAATGGATATGTTGTACTTACTGGAGGGCCCGCCGTTACTGTATATCCTGTGTAATACGTTGTCCTTGTGGTGATGTTTCTTAATGTATAACTCGATTTCATTCTTACGATTCCACCTGTTCCATTTGCATTTTTATAGGCATAAGCCCCGTAAATTGGAAATCCATCATACGCAAAACCCAATAGCGGAGAATGTCTTGTGCTATCTAAAGCATACAATCCATCAGAAGCATACAAATTACATACAGTAGAAATCACATTTAAATCCAATCCAAATGCACTTGGATT
>CANFUJ010000016.1 GCA_947450165.1 Chitinophagaceae bacterium | reverse complement strand
CGACATTTTTCTTCTGGCAAGCATCACATCTAAATTTACTACTATTGGCATACGTTATATGGTTAATTTTTGTTCCTGATCTATTTGCAATCCACGTTTGTAAATCACCATCAGGTTGCCTAATATAATGGCAATATAAAACTCGGCGTTGTATAAAAATGACCTCCCTTTTAAATGATATTCACCTGAGGTAATTTCCTTTACCAGCTGAAAAAAATAATAATCTCTGATTAGATGCAAAGCAAGAAAGATAAAAGAGGTAAACATAAGTGCTTTGATACCTTTTAAAGATTTGGGCGTAAATCCATCTGTTATTAAATTATAGTTTTTGAAAAATACCAATAAAATTAAAGAAAGTGCAGTTGTGTAATAAACGTAAATAGGGTCATACCATACATCTCCAGGCCCAATTAGTCGTTGCAGTAGGTTAGGTTTATCAATTGTTAGTACCTTACTATTCATTAAAGTTGCATGATTGTATTTAACAAGTGTTTCCATTGAATTAATTTTTGAAACAGGCAAATCAATCCAATACTCCGTACTTGGTATCAGAATTAACATCGTTATATAAAGCAATCCAAAGCCAATTAAAACATACAGATAGTATTTTACAGTTTTTTTCATTTGTTTAAAATTTACCGCAAAGTAGTATTTTATTATTGATAAACAATAAATATTGTCTTTTTTTCAAAATTTTTATTCGCTATCATAAATGTGTTTTAAAGTATCGAATTTTCCAACTATTTTTTTAATAACTAAAAAAATAGTTGTTTAACTAAATAATTAGTTATAAGTTTGTATTCATAAATCGTAACAAGATGAACAAACCATTAACAAAGGCCGAAGAGCAAGTTATGCAATCGCTTTGGAAATTAGAATCTGCTTATTTAAAAGACATTCTTGATTCAATGCCCGAGCCAAAGCCACACAGCAACACAATTGCAACCATAATCAAAATTTTAATTGACAAAGGTTATGTAACACACGAGGTACACGGAAGAGTCCACTGCTATTCGCCAACAATCAGTAAAGAGCAATATTCATCTTCAAGTATAAAATCTTTAGTGGAGGGATATTTTGAAGGTTCTTTTTCTGATGTGGTTTCTTTCATGGTAAAACAACAGAATCTAAAAGTATCAGATTTAGAAATTTTATTGAAACAAATTAAAAATAAAAAATAACACCAATGATAACTTTACTTTTTTATGTATTGAAAGTGATTTTATGTAGTACGCTGTTTTTTATCTACTACTGGTTTTTTCTGCGTGATAAACAATTTCATCAATACAATCGGTTTTATTTAATCGGCATTTCAATGCTTTCTTGGATTATTCCCTTTATAAAAATTGGAATAGTAACAAAAACTGAAATCATACAAACTCCGGTCATTCTATTGGCCAACGTAGTTGCTGATAATAACACTCAATTTGAGCAGATGGTAATGGAAAAAAGCACCGCGTTTGATTGGAATGATATTCTTGTCATCAGTTTTGTTTTAATCAGCATTTTCTTTCTGATGAGGTTTGTTTTTTCAATTTTAAAAATTAAAAAACTGCTGAAAAAATATCCAGTTCAAAACTATAAAGGTTATCGATTGATAATGACAGATGCGAATGGAACACCTTTTTCGTTTTTTAATTATATTTTTTGGAACAATGCAATTGATATAAACAGCGAGGTTGGAAAAAAGATATTTACCCATGAAATGATACATATCAAAGAAAAACATTCCATTGATAAATTATTCATTGAATTACAATTGGTCATTGCTTGGTTTAATCCAATAAATTGGCTGATTCGCAATGAGCTTTATTTAATTCATGAATTTATAGCCGATCAAAAATCTGTTGAGAATAATGATGCAAGTGAATTAGCACAATTATTATTAGTGTCGGCTTATCCCAATCAACAACATTTATTGTCAAACCCCTTTTTCTTTTCACCAATTAAACGCAGATTAAAAATGTTTACACAATCATCTACCGCCAAATTCAGCTATTTAAGAAGAGTATCAATTTTACCAATTTTGTTTTTATTGATACTATTGTTTGCATTTAGACAAACCAACCCAATAACCACAAACACAGTTGTCAAATTAAAAAATCAGTATACGATTGTCATTGATGCAGGTCATGGAGGTAAAGATTCAGGTGGAAAAGGGATTGATGGAACTTCGGAAAAAGAAATGACACTTTTAGTAGCACAAAAATTAAAAGAAATTAACAACAATCCCAATATTAAAATCATACTTACCCGCGAATCAGATAAGTTTGTTTCGGTAAAAGACAGAGCCAATTTTGCGAACGAAGTAAAAGCGGATTTATTTATTTCCATTCATATGGACACTGACCTTGGAGGTAAATCGAACGGAGTAAAATATATCATTTCCAAAAATACCAATTCCAATTATAGCGAAAGCAAAGTTTTGGCAACAGAACTTCAAAAAAACATCACATCAGTATTTTCAAAAACGAATGGTTTAGAAACAAGAGAACATAGCATTTGGGTATTAGAGGAATCAAAAATGCCCGCTGTTGTATTTGAATGTGGTTTCATTAGCAATGCAACAGACCTTGAAATTGTAAAATCAAAACCAGTAGAAATTGCCGAAAAAATTCTAAATGGTGCTACTGCATATTTGTTAAGCAAAGAAAACAACTAATCTGTTTTCTCCAATTTAATAAAAATGGCAACTCTATTCCCTACAAGAGTTGCCATTTTTATCACCAATCTAATTGATAGTATGTGCCCACTACCTCTTCATCTCCACCGCAATCTTCCCTGCCAATCTAGCATTGTGATGTATCAAAGCAATGTTTGCATCAAGGCTCTCTCCTTTTGAATGCTCTGCAATGTATTTTAATAAAAAAGGCGTTGTTTCTTTGCCCATGATATTTTGCGCTGTTGCTGCTGATAATGCCTGTTGAATATAACCTTCAATAACTTCAGCATCTACTTCTTGATCTTGGGGAACAGGGTTGGCGATTAAAACAGAACCATTTAATCCCAAATCCCATTTTACTTGTAGCATTTCGGCAATTGATGATGGTGTATCAATACTCAATGGAGAATTAAATCCACTTTTTCGGGAGTAAAAACTGGGAAACTCTTTCTGTCCAAAAGTAACCACAGGTATGCCTAAGGTTTCTAAATATTCAAGTGTAAGTCCAATATCTAATATCGACTTCACGCCTGCAGAAACCACGGCAACATTGGTCGTTGACATTTCAGTTAAATCAGCAGATATATCCATTGTATTTTCAGCACCTCTGTGCACACCACCTATTCCACCGGTAGCAAAAATCTGTATGCCCGCCATCGCAGCAATTCTCATTGTAGCCGCTACCGTTGTTGCACCTGGCAATTTATTGGCAATAACATAAGGCATATCCCGAATACTTACTTTCCATACATTTTTTTCTTTACCAAAAAATTGCAAATCATCACTCGTTAACCCAACATAACATTTTCCTTCTTTAATGGCAATGGTAGCAGGTATAGCACCTTCCGCTCTAACAGCCGCTTCCACACTAATCGCCGTTTCTACATTTCTTGGGTAAGGCATTCCATGAGAAATGATGGTAGATTCTAATGCTACAATGGGCTGGTTATTTTTAATGGCATCCGCAACTTCAGGATGAATATGTAAAAAATCGCTTTTAATCATGATAATATTTTGTAAGTAGTGATGATAATTTTTCTTTGGTAATGGACTTGTCAACAGCCCCTTCTTTATGTAAGATTTCTAAAGCAAAACTATGCGCAATTTTAAGACAATCGATTGCTGAAAATTGATTCAAATAAGCAAAAATCCACGCAGCAAGCGCAGCATCTCCCGCACCAGTAGCATCTTTGATTGTAATTTTTGGAACGCCTAATTGAATTGGGTTCGAACCATTATAAATGATGGATCCCTTCTCTCCCAAGCTTATCCAAACTTGTTTAACGCCTCTGTTAATCAGCATCATCGATAAGTTATCTAGTTTATTTTCTACGTCATTTTGAATAGAATAAATCTCATCTTGATTTGGCGTAATCATAAACACCCCATTCAAATCTAAAGCAGATAATTTTCTTGCTTTTGCTACAGATACGGGTTCTATCATCAATTTTTTATTTTCTGTAAATGCGAAATTGATCAGCCACTCCAATGCTTCTATTTCAAGATTGGTGTCTGCGACAATTATTTCCGCATTTTTTAAAACATCAATTCTTGTTTGTAAAAAATCAGCGGTAATCATTTTGGAAAGCGTATCCGAACATGCTGCGGTAAACAAGCTTCCATCTGGTTGATGAAATGCACAATATTTTCCAGTTGGTTCGTCAATTTGTAAAGAGTGTTGAAAAGATAATCCTGTTTCCAATAAATTCTTTTTAATAAAATCTGCATCCGTATCCGAACCAAAAACGGTAATAAATTCAACATCTATTTCTAACAGAAAAAGGTGTCTTGCGATGTTGCTCATTACACCACCAATATTTTTTTTGGAGATTGCAGGATTTGACGTGGCGGTAATTACCTCTTCTTGACAAAAAAATATTTCATCGATTAAAACGGCTCCTAAGCATACAACTGATGGCATGCGCAAATATAATCAATATGGTAGTTCTTATAATAATGTTGAACTTTTCAAAAAAGGGCTTTATTCAAACTACAATTTTCAACTACAAAAACCGGGTTAAAGGACAATTTTAGTTACTTTTATGCCATGCAGAAAAAATTGTATTTACTCGATGCGTTTGCACTTGTTTTTAGAGCATATTACGCACTTATCAGAAGTCCAAGAATTACCAGTACAGGAAGAAACACCAACGCTCAATTTGGATTCACCAACGCAATTATCGAACTTATCAATAATCAAAAGCCAACGCACATGGCGGTTTGCTTTGATACACATGCTTTAACCGAAAGACATACCGATTTCGCAGATTATAAAGCCAACAGACAAGAAACACCGGAGGATATTTTATCGGCAGTTCCAGACATCAAAAAAATCATAAAAGGTTTTAATATTCCTGTGGTTGAAATGGATGGCTTTGAAGCAGATGATGTAATCGGCACATTGGCAAAACAAGCAGAATTATTGGGATACGATGTGTATATGGTTACGCCTGATAAAGATTACGGACAATTGGTAAGTCAGCACATTAAAATGTATAAGCCCGCTTATCAAGGAGGCACGCACGAAATTTTTGGACCAGAAGAAATTTGTGCAAAATGGGATATCGAACATGTTCATCAAGTGATAGACATGCTAGGGATGATGGGAGATGCGGTTGATAATATTCCGGGAATACCTGGTGTGGGAGAAAAAACAGCCGCCAAACTTTTAAAAGAATATGGTTCATTAGAAAACGTTTTAGAAAACGCAGATAAAATCAAAGGTGCTTTGGGAGAAAAAGTTCGTAACGGCAAAGAGAAAGCCATTATGAGTAAAAAACTCGCCACCATTATAACCAACGTGCCTGTTGAATTTCATGAAGAAGATTATAAATTGAAAGATTGGAATAAAGAAGCGCTGACAGAAGTTTTCACGGCATTGGAATTTAAAACAATGGCAAAAAGAATTTTAGGTGAAACGTTGGAATTGCCTAATGAAAAACCAAAGCCAAATGCACAACCTGCCCAAATGGACTTGTTTGGAAATTATGTTGAAACGGCTGAAAATTCAAATGCTTCGAAAATTGAAAACAATACAGAAAACTACACATCTGCAGATAAGAACATCGACAATACCAAACATGATTACAAATTGATCAATGATGAAAATTCTTTAAAAACCCTGATTGATCTTTTAGAAAAAGAAAAAGAAATTTGTTTTGATACAGAAACCACAAACATCGATGCCAACCTCGCAAACCTTGTGGGATTAAGCTTTTCAGTAAAAGCGCACGAAGCATTTTATGTGCCTTGTAGTGCAGATCAAAATGAATGTTTGGCTTTATTAAATCAGTTCAAACCGATTTTTGAAAATCCAGAAAAGAAATGGATAGGTCAAAATATAAAATATGATTTGTTGGTTTTGAAATGGTACAACATTGAAATCAAAGGGTCATTTTTCGACACGATGTTGGCGCACTATGTGATTGAACCAGAAGGTAAAAGAAGCATGGATTTATTAAGCGAAAAATACCTTGGTTACGAACCCGTACACATTGAAGCATTGATTGGTAAAAAAGGAAAGAACCAAGGAAACATGCGCGATGTTGAAATTGAAAAAGTAAAAGAATATGCTGGTGAAGATGCAGATATCACACTTCAATTAAAACATAAATTTGAACCGCAAGTAACCCAACTTGAAGTTGAAAAAGTGTTTAATGAAGTAGAGTGTCCCTTGGTTAAAGTATTGGCCAATATGGAGTTTGAAGGCATAAAAATCGACGAACAATTTCTAAATCATTATTCAAAAGATTTGGAATTGGATGCTAAAAAAGCGGAAGAATCCGTTTACGAACAAGCAGGCGTTAGATTTAATTTAGCATCTCCAAAACAACTGGGTGAAGTATTGTTTGAAAAATTACAACTCGATCCGAAAGCTAAAAAAACAAAGACAGGTCAGTATGCAACAGGTGAAGACATCTTAACCAAACTAGCTGTACAACATAAAATTTGTGATGACATTTTAATCTTTCGTGAGCTCACCAAATTGAAATCAACTTATGTAGATGCTTTGCCACAATTGATTAATCCAAAAACGGGTAGAGTGCATACGAGCTATGCGCAAGCCGTGGCTGTAACAGGTCGATTGAGCAGCAATAATCCCAATTTGCAAAACATTCCCATCAGAACAGAAAGGGGAAAAGAAATTAGAAAAGCATTTGTACCCCGAGATGAAAATCATGTATTGGTTTCGGCGGATTACTCACAAATAGAATTAAGGATTGTAGCCGCAATCAGTGGAGATGTAAATATGTGTGAAGCGTTTAGAACCGGAAAAGACATTCATACGGCAACGGCGGCGAAAGTATTTAACGTTGAAGAAACTGAAGTAACCAAAGAAATGCGTTACAAAGCAAAGAGTGTAAACTTTGGAATCATCTACGGGCAAGGAGCTTTTGGATTGGCAGAAAATTTGGGCATATCCAGAACAGAAGCGAAAGAAATTATCGACAACTACAAAAAACAATTTCCAAATATTCAGCAATACATGGATGAAAGCATCAAATTTGGAAAAGATAACGGATATGTACAAACGCTGATGGGACGTAAGCGCTGGCTAAAAGACATTAATTCGGCAAACTTTACCATTCGTGGATTTGCAGAAAGAAATGCCATCAATTCGCCTATTCAAGGCACCGCTGCCGATATGATCAAATTAGCTATGATAAAGATTGATGCTGCATTTAAACAACATCAATTCAAATCGAAAATGATATTGCAAGTGCATGATGAATTGGTATTTGATGTAATAAAAGAAGAACTTGAAAAAGTGAAACCGGTTATTTTAGAATGTATGCAGCATGCATTGGTTTTGCCAAATGAAGTGCCTACAGATGCAGAAATTGGGTTTGGTGATAATTGGTTAGCAGCCCATTAAAATTTTGCTATGGAAAAAATGATGTTGATATATTGTTATGATGCCTATTGCGGTTGGTGTTATGGATTCAGTAAAGTGATAACCAACATTGCCAATACTTTTAAAAATGAATTAGAGGTAGAAGTGTTGAGTGGTGGCATGATATTGCCAGAAAAACCAGTCCATATAAGAGTAAGTGCTGATTATATTTTAAAAGCTTATAAAACTGTTGAAGAGGCCACTGGCATTACATTTGGAGAAGATTATTTGTGGCATATCAAAAATCCAGAGGATAGCGATTGGTATCCCAATTCTGAAAAGCCAGCCATCGCCATGTGTATTTTTAAAGAATATTATCCCGAAAGAATGGTGGAGTTTTCGGCAGATTTGCAATACAGTTTGCATTTCGAAGGAAGGGATTTAACAGATGATGAAGCGTATAGGCATTTACTTGAAAAATACAGCATCAATGAAGAAACATTTTATGCGAAGTTGAAAAGCGAGGAATACAAAGACATGGCGCATTATGAATTTTCGTTGGTACAGCAATTAAAAGTGGAAGGATATCCAACCGTTTTTATGCAAACAAAATCATCCACCTTTCACATGGTTGCAAGAGGATATACCGATGAAGCAGAATTGGAAAAAAGAATTAAAGCGGTAATAGAAGAGCAATAAGCATCAACGCTTTAACGCTTTTTCATAACAAGCAATCCATTCGTCAACCGACATTTTTGAAACAAGTTCTCCAATTAAATCGAAAGGAATGGCATCGAGTTTTTTGAATCGAATACAACTTTTGCCCATATCCAATTTGCCTTTTACACGCTTTGCGTATTCAGCAGTAAACCAATCCATCAAACTTGGGTTCATATAGATGCCCATATGATAAAGGGCAATAAAGTTTTTTTGCGAAGCCATACTTAAAAATGGAAGCGGCTGTTTGGGATCGCAATGATAACCACTTGGATAAATACTATGTGGAACGAAATAGCCAATCATGCCATAACCGATGCCTTCGGTAAATCCTTTAGGTAAATTTTTGAGGATCACTTTACGCAATTCATTACACGCAATTTTTCTTTCTTCGGGTAATTCATTAAGGTAAGCTTCAACAGTTGTTGCTTTTGATGGCATAAAATATCATTTAAATTAAAACTGAATAATGACGTTAATTTGCAAATAAATTCTACGGTGAAATACAACGCCACTTATTTTCAAATTTAATTTAAAAAACTTTATATCATGAACTTATCAAACAACAAAATTTTAATCACAGGCGGTGGATCTGGAATTGGCTTAGGATTGGCCGAACGCTTTGTACAAGAAGGAAATACCGTAATCATTTGTGGGAGAAGACAAGATGTTTTGGAATCTGTTGCCCAAAATATTCCAGGTATAATAATTTACAACTGTGATTTAAGTGATGAACAACAAAGAATAGATTTATTTGAATGGATAAAAGCAGAACATAGCGATTTGAACATGTTGATTAATAATGCGGGCATTCAACAATGGACAAACATTGACGACGATGATTTTTATGCAAGGATAAAACAAGAAATCACCATCAATGTAGAAACGCCGGTTCATTTAACTTCATTGTTTATAAAGCTGAAGCATTTGAAAACCATCATGAATGTGACTTCGGGGCTTTCATTTTGTCCTTTAACCAAAGTGGCGGTTTACTCCGCTACAAAAGCATTCTTTCATTCGTTTACTTTATCGGTGCAACACGAGCTTTTGAAGAAAAATATAGAAGTCATAGAATTGATTCCACCAGCATTAAATACTGATTTAGGTGGAAAAGGTTTGCACGATTACGCACCACCCGTACATGAATTTATCGAGTCAATTTTCAATCAACTCAAAGCTGGAAATACCACATTGACTTTTGGCATGAGTGAGGGGTTATCAAAGGCAGGACCGGAGCAATTAAAGATGATTTTTGAAAGAATGAATACAGCATAATGATTTATTTGTTAAATTTAATCTTTACCAAAATGCTTTAATCTACTACTAGAGTAACCATTTTTAATTTTTAGATAATTTATTTTATGCAAAAAGGAATTTTTACCGCATTGTTTTTTACGATTTCAATCATGTTTTCGTTTTCTGCAAAAGCACAATTTAATCCAATTGCCATTGGCGGATTTAATCATGATGTCATTGCTGAAACAGGAACAAATGCGTTGACTACCACTACAACAGCAATGGATGGTGTGCCTGCATCAAATAATGTGATGTACACCCAATCGTTTAGAACCACCAATGGTTTTGCGGGAGGCGGACTTCCAGACAATGGTACTATTGCTGATGCATCTGGTAGTTATCAATTAAATAATTATGGAAATAATAATGCGTTAATCGTTCCTCGAAATCAAAATGGAGATCTTTTAATAACTACACCTGCGAGCTATCGTGCCATTCGTTTATTGTGCTTATCAACTGAAGGCACTTCACTCATAAATGTAAAATTATTTTTCACCGATGGTACCTCTACAAATGCTTTAACCAATGTTTCTGTAAATGACTGGTTTAACACTGCTGCAAATACCGTACTAACAGGGTTTGGTAGATGTACAAGAGTAGCAACCGCTTCTAGCGCAAGCGCATTTCCCAATAACCCAAAATTATTTTATGTTGAAGTGCTATTAAATTGTGCCGATGCTCAAAAATCATTACAGAAAATAAATTGCAGTAACGTTACCTCTGCTGGTACAAATGCACCTTTTCCGAATGCAGTATTCTTTGCTGTGTCTGGAAAAGTTAACACAATCAATATTACACCATCAGTTACAAATGCAACTTGTTCATCACAAGGAAGTGCAACACTTGATGTAACTGGTTCTGCTGGACCTTACACTGCATCTTGGAATACTAGTCCTGTTCAAAATGGATTAACGGCTTCCAATTTATCGGCTGGAAATTATATTGCTACAATAACTGATGCCAATTCATGTACATCTACTTTCAACGTTACAGTTACTTCTACAAATAACCTTTCATTGGTTGCGCATGCAGATACTTCAATTTGTTTGGGTGCTTCTTTTCAAGCGAATACCGTTAGCAATGCCACAAATTATATTTGGACGCCTACAAACGGCGTGAGCAATCCAAACATTGCAAATCCGGTTTTATCACCAAATACGACCACAACATATACGTTAACTGCCCGTTTGGGAACATGCTCTTTAGTAAGAACATTTAGGGTTACGGTAAATGCGCCAAGCATCAGCAACAGAGCCGACACCACCATTTGTAATGGTGTTTCATTTATGCCAAATATTGTAAGTAACGGAACAAGTTTTTCTTGGTCACCAACCACTGGCGTTAGTAATCCAAACATTGCAAACCCAATGCTATCAACATCTGCAACTACGCTTTATACCCTTACCGCAAATCTAGGATTATGTACTTCAGTAAGAATTTTTGAAGTGGCTGTTTTGCAATCTGTAGTTGTTGATGCTGGTTCTCCAGTGAGTATTTTAAGTGGAAGTTCGGCTCAACTTTTTGCAACAGGTTCTGTAGGAAATTATTTGTGGAGTCCTGCAGCTACATTAAATGCTGCTAATATTTTAAATCCAGTTGCATCTCCTACTACAACCACACAATATACTTTAACGATAACTACAGCAGCGGGTTGTAAAAATAAAGATAGTGTAACCGTAACCGTTGTGCCATATTGCATAAAGCCATTAAATGCTTTTTCGCCAAATGGTGATGGTATAAATGATCTATGGTTGGTGACAAATGACAATTGCACCACCAATATCAGGGCTTTTGTATTCAATAGATACGGCAGCGAAGTGTACAAATCTGCAAATTATCAAAACGATTGGAACGGCACATATAAAGGAAAACCATTACCAGATGGTACTTACTATTATGCTTTAGAATTCACACTTCTTACTGGAACAAAAATAACGTTGAAAGGAAATGTGACGTTGATTAGGTAGGGGAAAGGTTTGGTGTTTGTGAACGATGGTTTTTGTTTAGAGCGAGAAACAGAATGTGAATGAAGAAAAAAGCCAAGACTCATTTTACGCTCTCGCGCTCATTTTCGCTCTGATTTTTTGAAGCTCCTATCCCCAACCCTTCCCCCGAAAGGAGAAGGGAGTTTGAGCATTCTGAAGTTCAAGATGCTCAAAAGATTCAAGATGCCAAAAACGGAAAATGCTTCCAACCTTTTGAACTCATTGAACTTATTGAACCTTTTGAACAATTCTTTAATGCCAAAAACGGAAAATGCTTCCAACCCTTAAACCCTTAAACCAGCGCAGCGATTTAAACCTTTCCGCCTTCCAAAAACAATTCTTTTAAATCCCATAAACAATTCATGCATTAAATATGTTTATCTGAAACAGAGGTACTTATTTTGTGCAAAATTTATAACCTGTTTTAAGAAATGAACGCATTTATCCAAAAAATTCAACAAGAAATTGAGCCACTGCGCCAGGAAATCATCAACCATAAAGTATATGGCGTTATCAATAACACAGATTCTTTAAAAATTTTCATGCAATACCATGTGTTTGCAGTTTGGGATTTTATGTCTTTATTAAAATCGCTTCAAAACAATTTAACTTGTACTTCTGTTCCGTGGTTTCCGGTTGGATCCGCTGATACACGATTTTTAATCAATGAAATTGTAGTTGGTGAGGAATCAGATGTGGACCAAGATGGGAATAGAGTAAGTCATTTCGAATTGTATTTAAATGCCATGAAACAAGCAAATGCCAATTCATCAATAATTGAAACATTTATTAAAGAACTAAAGCAACACAACAATTTGGAAATGGCTTTTGAGCAAGCTAATGTACCAAATGCCGCAAGAGATTTTGTTCGTTTTACTTTTCAAGCCATTCATACTGGAAAGCCGCATTTACAAGCAGCGACTTTTACTTTTGGAAGAGAAGATTTAATTCCAAATATGTTTCATTCCATCATAAATGATATTGATAAAATGTTTCCAGACAGTATTTCAATTTTTAAATATTATTTAGAAAGACATATCGAAGTAGATGGCGGTCATCACAGTCATTTGGCATTAGAAATGACAGCCAATCTTTGTTGCACAGACGAACAATATTGGAAAGAAGCAACCGAATCAACCATTGCCTCACTTAAATCTAGAATTGCTTTATGGGATGGTGTTTATGATGAGATTATTTCAAGTTCGAAATAATTATTGAAAGAAATCAATTGAATATCAACAAACTCCATAGGTGCGAAACCATATTAGCTCCATAAGAGCGAAACCATATTAGCTCCGTAAGAGCGAAATCATTTTAGCTCCATAGGAGCGACATTACAATAAAAGGATATCAATGCGAATAAAAAAGCTCCGTAGGTGCGACATGTTATTATGCCGCACCTACGGAGCTCTATAGTAGATGATGTCGATTTTTTATGAACATTTCGCTCCTACGGAGCTTTAGATCATATAGTTTTTATCGACATGTCGCTTCTACCGGAACTTTGGTTGTTCATATCTTACTTCCTATTCCCATCAACATCCAACTCTATAATATCATATCCAAACTTTTTAAGTCCTGGTAAAATTTTTGCTTTATCGCCAACCAATAAAATATTCATCTTGTCTGTTTGTAGCCATTTTTTTGCCAAGGCATTTATTTCATTTTTTGTGATGGTGTTCAATATTTTATTTTGAACATCAATGTAATTTCCTTCTAAATTATATTCCAATAATCTGCCCACAAATCCTGATTTTTGACCTGGTGTTTCATACAACAATGCATCTCTTTGTCCTAATGCGCTTTTCATGAATGAAATCTCCTCATCTGTAATGCCTGAGTTTGCATAATTATTGATTTCTTTAAGTACTTCTGTTAATGCGCTATCCGTTGCATTTGCACGAATACCAGAACTGAATGTATATTCAACACTATATTTATTTCCACTGAAGTTTGCACGTGCTCCGTAAGTCCAACCTTTATCTTCTCTTAAATTCAAATTCAATCGACTGTTGAAGTTTGCACCCAACACATAATTCATTAAATCTGCTTTATAATACTCTCCGGTTAAATCGTAAGGCATATCTAATACCTTTCCAATTCTAAATTCTGTTTGCGCAGCTCTAGGCACATCCACCAAATAAATGGTTGTTTTTTCTACGTTTGATTTTGCAGTTGGTTTTACAAAAGGCAAGTTTACATTCGGTAACTTATTGATGAACGTTAGTTTTGACAATGTTTCTTCTTGCGACAAATTTCCAACTACTACAATTTTTGTTTTGTTAGATGTTAAATATGTTTTGTAATATTCTTCTACATCAGCAAGGGTTAAATTCTTTATCGTGTACTCTGTACCGTTATCATTCATGCCTAAAATGTTATCGGCGCCATATGATAACTTACTGTACACATTACTTGCAATGGTGGCTGGCTGTGATTTTGCTTGCTTAAACCCTTCCAAAGATTGTTTCTGCAAACGATTAAACGCATCTTGAGTAAATTTCGGATTCAACATACGCTCTTCAAGTAATGCTAAAGTTTTATCTAGATTTACTTTTAATGATTGCAGATTAAAGCGAATACCATCTAGCGTATTGCCTACGCTAATGCTGCTTCCTAATTTTTGCAATGCAACAGTCATTTGTTCAGCCGTATAATTTTTGGTATCCTCATTCAACATACTACCTACAAAACCAGCAAGACCAATTTTTGAAGTATCTACCGCATTAGAAAGATGTCCTCCAGGAATCGTAATTGAGATATTTATAATTGGCAATTCATTGTAAGAAGCACCAACAATATTAGCTCCATTTGCTAATTTTTTCTTCCAATAATTAGGCACTTTAACTACAGGATTAGCGCCAGTTCCAGGCATTTTACTTCTATCGAAATTATCTTTTCCTTTGGTATATTTCAACCCTTCATAACCATAGTTCGGACGATCGTAATTTGAAGAATCGATTTTAAAATTATCAGCTATTGCGGGGCCATTTTTATCTGATTTTGTAAGCACACTAACGGTTACGCAATTTTTACCTTTTATGTATGTATTGTAAACGCGCAACACATCAGCTTTTGTAACTGCTTTGTACATGTCGAGCATATTACCTGTTTGATTAGGGTTTCCGGTAAAGGTTTGGAATGCTGCCAATTGAGATACTTTACCAGAAACACTTTGCAATCCATTTATAAATTGAGATTCGATACTTCCTTTGAATTTTTCGATATCCTCATCCGTAACGCCACGTTTTTCAAATTCAACCAAAGAAGCGTTAAATAAACTGTCCATCATGGTTAATGACTTACCTGGTAAAGGCACAATTTGAATCGAAAATTCACCAGCCAATTCAGACAAACGGCTAGATGCACTTGCTTGTAAAGCCATTTGCGTTTTCACCATTTGTTGATATAAAATAGATGTTTTCCCTATGCCGATGATTTGAGCTAAGCAGGTTAATGCTGCCATGTCTTTATCGTAATTTGGCACCGTTGGAAAGGTTTTCATCAATAATGGCACTTTTGCATAATTATCTACATAAGAAACATATCTGTTGGCATTTAATTTTACAGCAGGTAAAATTGTTTTGTCTACTTGCGGACATTTTGGAATACTACCGAAATATTTCTCCACTAATTTCAATGCATCTGTAGGATTTAAATCGCCACCGATGGTAATCGTAGCGTTATTTGGGCCATACCATCTTAAAAAAAAGTTTTTCAAATCTTCTACGTCTACCCTATTTAAATCTTCTACATAACCAATGGTTAACCAGCTATAAGGATGGCCATAAGGGTATAAATTTTTACTGCTAAATTCATTAACCAAGCCATAAGGACGGTTATCATAATTCTGTCCGCGTTCATTTTTAACCGTGCTTCTTTGAATTTCGAATTTTTGTTGTGTAACTGCATCTAAGAAAAAGCCCATTCTATCTGCTTCAAGCCACAGCATTTTTTCAAGTTGATTGCTTGGTACTGTTTCAAAATAATTGGTTCTGTCTTGGTTGGTACTTCCATTTAAAGTACCACCGGCAGCGGTAATGATTTTAAAATGTTGTTCATCAGCTACGTTATCACTTCCCTGAAATTGCATGTGTTCGAAAAAATGCGCGAATCCACTTTTACCAATTTCCTCTCTTGCGCTACCCACATGATACGTTACATCTACATGAACTATTGGATCACTATGGTCTTCATGCAATACTACAGTTAACCCATTAGGCAAAACATATTTTTCGTAAGGGATAATAATTTCATCTCCTTTTTTAACTACTTTTTCAATAAGTTTAGCCTGGGAAAACAAGTTTGCAGAAACGCAAATCATGGATAACAAAAACACTGATTTTTTCATAATTAAAATTTAATGTTCAAATAAACAGAAAAAAGTTGACAATACTGTTGTTGCTTCGCAAGTTTATGGTTTGGCGTTTGGTGTTTGGTGTTTGTTGTTTGGTGTTTAGATACCTAGTTACAACTATATACAGTCTTTTATTTAAAATGAAGCTTTTAATTCGTCAAAGTTTGTTGATTTTATGGTCATTTTTATTCGGGCGAGAGAATTCAACAAAAAACCCACGGTTTCAACCGTGGGCTAACAAAAAATATCATTATTAATTGATGAAAGGAATTAAAGTGTTTTAAAATATTTGGGTATTAATGTTATGGAAAACACTTCCAACCACAAACACCAAAAGCCAAACACCAAACAATTATCAATTCCTACTACTAAATTTCGATAACAACCTCAATATTTCCATATATAACCATACAAAAGTTACCATCAAACCGAAAGCGCCGTACCATTCCATATATTTTGGAGCACCCATTTCAGCACCTTTCTCAATCATATCGAAATCTAAAATCAAATTCAAAGCAGCTATTGCTACTATAATTAATGAAAATCCAATGCCAAACATACCGCCGCCGTTTACAAATGGCATGGTTTCATCAATATTTACGCTAAACATTCTTAAAATCATGATAGCAAAATAAAATAAAGCGATACCTACTGTAGCAGTGATTAATACAGACTTAAATTTTTCGGTTGCCCTGATGATGCGCATCGCATAAAGAAAATACATACCGATACCAACAGAAAAGGTTAAGCCAACTGCTTGCATGACGATTCCAGGATAAGCTTGGTTAAAAAATGAAGAAACCGCACCAATAAACAAGCCTTCTAATAATGCATATAGTGGTGCCAAATATGAAGCCCATTCTTTTTTGAACATTAACACAATGGCTATTACCAATCCGCCAATAGCTCCGCCTAGTATCATCGGCATTACATTTGCGCCTGCATTATCGGCTTCTTTCCAAGAATAAAATGCCGAACCCATCAGCATTAGTAACATGAAGCCAAATTTATTCAATGTACCCTTAACGGTCATTGCATTTTCGTCTGTAATGGTTGTGATGGTTGTACTCCTGAATTTATTTTCAGAAAGTGTAGGATTTCCAGATTTGAATAGTGACATAGTTTTATTTTTTTCTTAAAGTTATAGAAAAAAATAATTCAAAAAATCAATCTTAAATTTTAAAAAATGCCCGTTACCTTTGCCACATGAACGATTTAATGACTCAAATTGAGCAAAATAAAAAGGAAATCGAATCTTCAGTTGTTACCAATAAAGAAGAACTTGAAGCTTTTCGTATAAAATATTTAGGCACAAAGGGCATTGTAAAAGCCATCATGGGCGAAATGAAAAACGTGCCTGTTGAACAAAAAAAAGATGCTGGACAACTTTTAAATGAATTTAAGTTGTTTACAGAAGCTGCATTTGAAAAATTTTCTAGTGCTATTGAATCCAAAGCAGATCAGGCGGATATCAATATGGACTTAAGTTTGCCGGGTCAACCAATAAATTTAGGTGCGCGTCATCCCATCAGTATTGTGCATAATAAAATCATTTCTATTTTTCAGCGGTTGGGTTTTTCGGTAGCCGAAGGACCGGAAATCGAAGATGATTGGCATAATTTTACTGCATTAAATCTCCCCGAAAATCATCCTGCAAGAGATATGCAGGACACTTTTTATATCAGCCAAAACCCAGATTGGCTTTTGCGTACACATACCAGCAGTGCGCAAATTAGAGCGATGGAAAAAGGCGAATTGCCTTTGAGAATTATTTGTCCGGGTAGGGTGTATAGAAACGAAACCATAAGTGCAAGAGCGCATTGTTTTTTCAACCAAGTGGAAGGATTATACATTGCTGAAAATGTATCTTTTGCAGATTTAAAACAAACCCTTTACTTTTTTGTAAAAGAAATGTTTGGGGAAAATGTAAAAGTTCGTTTCCGTCCTTCTTATTTTCCATTTACCGAACCAAGTGCCGAAATGGACATCAGCTGTTTGATTTGTGGTGGCGAAGGTTGTAGTGTTTGCAAAAGAACAGGCTGGGTAGAGATTTTAGGTTGTGGCATGGTGCATCCTTCTGTACTTGACAACTGTGGTATTGATAGTAAAAAATATACTGGCTTTGCTTTTGGAATGGGCATCGAAAGAATTACCATGTTAACCTATCAAGTAAAAGACTTAAGGTTGTTTAGTGAAAATGATGTTCGTTTTTTAAAACAATTTACTTCAGCAATTTAAAACCCAATATAAAAATGAAAAAAATCACAATTTTGTTGTTCACTGTGCTTGCAGTGCAGTTTCTAAGTGCTCAAAACGCCTCTGTTACTTGGGGCGAGGAATTTAAAATGAGAAAAGGCAGTACCGATTTGGAAGTAGTATATGCCGATAATACTGGTATTTATGTGAAAGAATCACACATGGCATTGAAGTCGTATTTTGTAATTGGCGCTACCATGCGTGAATCAGCAACTCTAATTAAATTGGATAAAAATTTAACCGAAGTTTATCGTCAAGATTTTAACAAAGAATTAAGTGGGAAAGAATACGAACGTTTCTTTTTCTTGAAGGAAAAACTTTTTGTACTTGCTTCAAAATATGAAAAAAAGGAGAAAAAGTTAACCTTATTCGCAGCTCAAGCGGATAAAAACAACGGAGAGTTAATTGGCGAATGGACTGAAATTACCAATTGGCAGAAAGAAGAAAAAGGGGACGATATCAACTACAACATTACCTACAATGCAGACAGCACTAAAATGGTTATTGTAAGTTCTATTGAAGGAAAAGGTAAAAATAATTACGAGGTTAGAGAGTTTGATGAAAAGCTGAAACAAATCGGTAAATCAATTGCCATTACCAATGAGTTTGAAGTGAAAACATATCAATTAGAAGATGTATTGTACATCTCTAATGGAAATGTAGTAATGGTTGGAAGGGTTTACGAATATCAAGAAGGTAAAAAGAAGAAATCACGCTATCTTGATTTCTTAAAATACAACATCAGAATTTACAATCCACAAGGTGCTTTGGTAAAAGAAATCAACACAGAAATTACTGGCAAATGGTTGGTTAGTACAAAAGTGATTCAAATCCCACAACGCGATTTGGTTATATCTGCTTTTTACAGCAATGAAAAAAGAGGCAAAGAAATCAATGGAATTTTGGTTCAAAGAATTAACCCTACAACTGGAGATGTTATCAATACAAGTTCTAAAGAAATCAATACCAGTTTAATTACAAAATTGGATGAAACACCAGAAGAAGCGGGAGATGAAGAAAGCCGCTCTGAAAGAAGAGAAAGAGAAAAACTTGAAAAAATTCAAAATGAAGAAGATGGCTTTTCTAAGTACATGAAATTTAGAAACTTTTTGTACACACCAGATGGTGGTTTAGTAATTCTTGCTGAAAAATATCACCATTATGAATATTCTACAACTACTTATTCTGGTGGTGTTGGCGGAGGTATGGGTTCATCAAGAACTACTTATTATCAAGTGTATGAGTGTGGTGATATTATGATGACCAAAATCGATACAAAAGGCGATATCACTTGGTTTCATGTTTTACCAAAGCAACAACGTGAAGTTATTCAAACAGGGTCAAGCTCTGGTTATGGCGGACTTTCTTTTAGTGTAGGAAACAATTTCTTTGATGCAACAGAATCAAACATGCCTTTTTATGCAGGGTTTGGTGTACTGGCAGGTAATAATTCAGCATCAATTATTTTTAACGACCATAAGAAGAATTTAACCACATTAGAGCTTGGTCAAAGATTGAGAAAAATGAGTTATTTCAGAAAATCTGAGTGTTTTTCAGTTGATTTAGATTTAATAACGGGAAAATATACACGCAGTATTTTATTTAGCAATGATGATGTGCCAACAGCGATGCCAAGATTGGCTTCTGGATTAGGAAAAGATTTATACATTATTGGAAAAGAAGATAGATTATTGGGCAAATCAAAAATTGCAATCGCTAAAGTGAGTTTGAAAAAGTAGTGGTAGGGGTTGAATATTTTCAACCCTTGCAAAAGGTTGAATTTAGTTCCAATATAAAAATTGTGGTTTGACATTTTTTCGTAAACCCACCGTTTCAACGGTGGGTTTACGAAAAATTCAAAAGCTTTGAAACGTTAAAAAAACATTTTGAATCATTTTGAATTTTGATGGTTTGATATTTTTTATAGCCCACCGTTTCAACGGTGGGTGTACGAAAAATTCAAAAGCTTTGAAACGTTAAAAAAACATTTTGAATCATTTTGAATTTTGATGGGTTGATGTTTTTATAGCCCACTGTTTCAACGGTGGGTGTACGATAAAATCAAAAACTTTGAAAACGTTTAAAAAAACATTTTAAATCATTTCGAATTTTGATAGTTTGACATTTTTTATAACCCACCGTTTCAACGGTGGGTTTACGATTATTGAATTATTTTATTTCAATAAAAGACCATTTTTAATGAATTCGAAATTTTAATGTTGCAAGACGTTTTGATTTTTTTCTTTTTAATTTTTACTTTTTTAATTTTAAATTATTTCCCATGACCAACAAAATATGTGTAACCGGGGCAGGAACCATGGGAAGTGGCATTGCGTTATGTGCCGCTCAAAACGGATTTCATACCATCTTGTTTGATACCAATGAAACCGTAATTGTGAATGCTCAAAAAAGCATCAATAAAAATTTAGACACACTTGTAGAAAAAAATAAAATTAGCGTAGGTGACAAATCGGATATTCTTCAACGTTTGATTTTTACTACTAAAATTGAAGATTGTATTGCCCCGTTAATCATTGAAGCCATTGTAGAAAAACCAGAAATTAAAATCAGTTTATTCAATCAATTGGCGGCAATTAATGAGCCAACGACCATTTTTGCCAGCAATACCTCATCGCTTTCAATAAATCTTTTACAGGAAGGCATTTCACATCCGGAGCGCGTAGCTGGTTTGCATTTTTTCAACCCAGCTCAAATCATGAAATTAGTGGAAGTGGTTAAAGCCGAGAAAACATCGAATGATGTGATTTCTACGCTGATGCAACTTTGTATAAACCTCAAAAAAACGCCAGTGCTTTGTATTGATGCGCCAGGCTTTATTGTAAATAGAGTGGCACGTCATTATTATTTAGAAGCCATGAAGTTGGTGGAATTGAATTTGGCAACCATGGATACAGTTGATGAAATCATGGAGGCATCAGGATTTAAAATGGGGCCATTTAAATTAATGGATTTAATTGGAAACGACATTAATCTTGCCGTTACAACTTCTTTGTATGAAGCATTTAATCACGAACTTCGTTTTGAACCGTCTGTTTTACAAATCAATAAAGTAAAAATTAATGAATTGGGCAGAAAAACGGGGAAGGGATTTTATGATTATGCCAAGTAAAAAATCAAAAGTAAAAAATCAAAAAACGAATTGAGCATTTTAACTTTTGCATTTTGAATTTTAAATTACCAAAATAATGACTCATCAAAAATATCATTTGGTTACTGGTGCATCTGGCTTATTGGGTGCCGAATTGGTGAGTCAATTATTAAGAGAAGGCAAAAAAGTTAAAGCGGTTTATCATCAACATCCAATTGCTTCAAACGGTAATGAAAATCTAATACCCATTCAATGTGATTTACTTGATGTAATTCAACTTGAAGAAATCATGGAAGATGTAGATTATGTATATCATTGCGCCGGATTTATCAGCTACTCACCAAAACACAGAGCACAACTATATAGCATCAATTACGAAGCTACGGCCAACGTAGTAAATGCTTGTTTATCTGCGAACATAAAAAAGCTCGTTCATGTTAGTTCGGTTGCAGCACTTGGAAAAAATATAAAAAACAAATTGGTTGATGAAACCCTACAATGGACGAATGATGCCAATGGAAGCAGTTATGGACATAGCAAATATTTGGGTGAACTTGAGGTTTGGCGCGGAATTGCAGAAGGATTAAACGCCGTTATTGTTTCTCCAAGCATTATTCTCGGGGCTGGAGATTGGAATAAAGGGTCAACGGCTATTTTTAAAAATGTGTTTAATGAATTTAAATGGTACACCACCGGCATCAATGGTTTTGTTGATGTACGTGATGTAGCGAATTCAATGGTTTTGTTGATGAATTCAGATATCTCCAACGAAAAATTCATCATTAGTGCCGAAAATAGAACCTATCAAGATGTGTTCAATTGTATTGCAGAAAATTTCAAAAAAAATAAACCAACTAAATTGGTTACCCCATTTATTGCTTCTATTGTATGGCGTTTTGAAAAAATCAAATGTTTCTTTACAAAACAAGATCCATTGATTACAAAGGAAACCGCCAAAGCCGCTCTGGATCATGTGCAGTACGACAATACAAAACTGCTTAAGTTTCTTCCCGAATTTAAATACCAACCCATAGAAAATACGATTGCCTATTGTTGTAATATTTTGCAACAAAAAGTTAACAATCAATAAGCTATTTTCGTAGCACATTTTTTAAACTCATTCTTATGCATAAATTATTATTCGCAAGTTTTTGTGTTCTATTTTCTATTAACGTCTTTTCTCAAACTACATATTTTTATGCAAAAGGTACAGTTATAAATGCTGAATCCAAATTGCCGATGCAAGGCGCATCTGTATTTGCAGAGAATACTACATTGGGAACAGTTACCGATCAAGATGGAAAATTTGTATTGGCTCTGCCCAATGGAGGCTACGATTTAATTGTAAGTTATGCAGGCTTCAACACCAAAAACGAAAGAATTTCAGGCAGCGCATCTCAAACTCCTGCTGAAATAAATTTTGAGCTGTCTCCAAAAGATAAATTAATGTCTGATGTAGCCATCGTTTCAAATGGAGAAGTAAAAAACGGCTGGGAAAAATATGGCAAGTTCTTCTTAGAAGAATTTATTGGAAAAACAAAAAACAGTGAACAATGCTCCATTAAAAATCCAGAAGTTATAAAATTTTATTTTTCAAAAAGAAAAAACAGATTGAAAGTATTGGCAACTGAAAGTATTATTATTGAAAATAACGCTATAGGATATACGATAAAATACGATATGGATTCTTTTATCCATGAATATAACACTACAGTTACGCTTTATTCGGGTTATCCATTATTCGAAGAAAAAAAAGATACTACAGCAGCTCAATTACAAATTTGGAAAAATGCCAGAGAAGAAACCTATTATGGATCAACACTCCATTTTATGCGAAGCTTATTAAAAAAACAACTAGACGCGGAGGGCTTTGAAATTCAATTGTTATCAGAAGAGAATGGAAAAGAAACAGCCACTAAAGTAAAAGATTATTATGCTGCCCTGAATTTTAATCCAGGAGATAGTGTCAACCCTGCGTCTTTTTATCCCAATAATTGGAAGTTTGGGATTTTATATAAAGATGAAGTGCCTTCTGAAAAATACTTAGCAGAAAATAACGACGCGCCAAAAACTTTTCAGTTTTCATCAATTACTTTTCAAAATAAAGAGAAGATTTTTATTGAAAACAATGGTTTCTATTATGATCAAAACGACATTACCTTTAATGAATATTGGGCATGGACAAAAATGGCGGATGCATTGCCTTACGACTATGTGGCTGAATAAGGTTTGTTGTTTGTTGTTTGTTGTTTGGCGTTTGGCGTTTGGGGGTTGGTAGTATTAACTGAATAATGTACTACCATTAACGTAACCAAAAACGATATCCCATTAATTTACTGAACTCAATTTGTGACAGACAAAGTTGATACTCATTTTGAATTTTAGATAAAGATGCTTTCTGTGTATTTAGCGCAGCTGCAATAATTTCTAAATAAGTAGCCACGCCATTTTTATAACGTGAAGTCGTTATTTCTTGTGCAGATTTTGCAGAAATAATTTGCGATTCTATATGTTTTAATTTTTCTTGATTAGATTGAATATCTATAATTATTTGTTTGATGTCTTTATTATATGTTGCTTCTAAACTCTGCTCCGAAAGTTCATTTTGCTTTATTACTGATTTTTGAACTTGCAACTGCTGATTTGTTTTTCCAAAACCATAAATTGGAACTGAAATTGAAACACCCGCGATATAGTTGAATCTTAAATTATTTACTTTGGGCATGTATCCATTTCTAATGCCTGTTGCCGCATTCAATGAAATTTTTGGCTTGTTGTTTATTTTAATAAGATTTAGTTCGTTGTTGGATAATAGAATTTTATTTTTCGACAAACTAAATTCTGGATTATTTTGTTTTATAATGTTCATCAAAGAATCTGCATTAAAATCATTTAATGTAAAATCAAAATCATTGTTGCGAATTGTATTTTTCCCAGAAGTGTACTCCAATAAAATGAGTTGCTTTTCAAGCAGATTTTTCAATTCTATTTTCTTGTTTTCTTCAGCATCAATGTTTGATTCTAGATTTAAAACATCTAGTTTAATTCCTTCACCATTTTTAAATTTGTTTTCAGCAAGTTGTTTGTTTGATTTAAAATAAGCCACCACACTATCTTGAATAGAAATGGCTTGCTTGAGATAAATGATGCTATAATACACAACTGCAACCTGATTCGCCAATTGGTTTTTTAAAATTTCTACATTGTCTTTTGAAATTAAAATATCCGTTTTAGATTTTTCAATACCAGATTTCAATCTTCCGAAATCATACAATGTATATGTGCTTCCGAAGGAAGTTGCCAAATTATGAACGGGCGCAAATTGTATTTCATTGCCATTAATTGGAAATGAAATTTTAGGCATTATAAAATTGTACGACGAGTTAAAACTGATGTCTGGTGTTTTTGATAAACTGGTTAATTTCAATTTTTCTTGTGCAGTTTTTACGCCAGCTTCAACTTCTTTCACTTTTGGAAAATAGCCGAAAGATTGTGTGATGATGCCTTTTAATTCTGGGTTGATTTGTGCTTGAATGTTTCCAGCAATTAGCCCAATAAAACCAATCAGTAAATATTTTTTCATTTTTAAACTTTTAATTTAATGCGATTCTGATGTTGCTTTCATTTGTGCAGCAATTTCTGTTGATGATTTTTTCTTTACCCTTAAAAAGAAAACCAAAGGAAGTACCAATAAAAAGAAAATACCAATCAATCGAAATGAATCCAAATAACTTAAATAATATGCTTGTTTGTCAACAGCGCCACTTATTGTAGCGTATGCCTTAGTCGTTGCATTTGCCACATCTCCAGTTTTGGCAATAATACCTTGTGAAATGGCATTCAATCTTTCATTCAACTGAAAAGAACCTGCAGGCATATTGCTTACCAAATCCGAACGATGTTGGGCATATCGAGTAGCCACATAATTATTGGCAACCGCAATACCAAAAGCACCTCCCAATTGACGCACCATGTTGTTCAATGAAATACCTGTTGGATAATCTTTTGGTGCCAAACCCACAACCGCTTGATTGATTAATGGCAACTGACAAAGCGAAATGCCCACGGCTCTGATTACCAAAGGAAAGAAAAAATCCGATTTGCCTACATCAGGACTTACACTGGCACTCATAAATGCATATACTGCAAATAAAATAAATCCGGTAAAAATCAATGGGACAGGTGTAACGCCTTTACTCATCATTTTTCCAATAATGGGCATCAGCAAAACCGCGCCAAAAGTGGGAAGCAATAACGTGTTTCCCGTTTCATAAGCGGTAAATCCCAACACGCGTTGCGCCAATACTGGAAAAATAAAAACAGATGTAAACAATCCAAACCCAGCTACAAAAGTAAATATGGTTGTAAAAGCTAAATTTCTGTTTCCCAGCAATCGGATGTTTACCGCGGGTTGTTTGATGTTTAATTCATAAACCACAAAAGTGATTAGTCCGATAACTGCAATTAAAGAACAGATTCTAATAGACTCACTATTAAGCCATTCTTCGGATTGACCTCTTTCCAACACGTATTGCAAACATCCAATGCCAGCCATCAATAATAAAATACCTGTATAATCAATTTTGATACTGGCTTTGTTTTTTCCTTCATTTGGTTTTTTATCTACAAAATAAAAAGTGAGCAATGTAGCTGCAATCCCGACGGGAATATTAATCATAAAAATTAATGGCCAAGAAGAGTGGTCAATGATATAACCACCTAGTGTTGGACCAAGTGTAGGACCTAAAACCAAACCCATTCCAAACATACCGGCAGCAATGGGTCGATCTTTTGGTTCAAATGCATCAAACAAAATGGATTGAGATGTGGACAATAAAGCACCACCACCAATTCCTTGCACAAATCGCCAAATAACAAGTTCTATCAAAGAATCAGATTGGCCACACATATAAGACGCCAGGGTGAAAATAATCATCGACACCAAATAGTAATTCTTTCTCCCAAAATATTCTGCAAGGAAACCTGTTAGTGGTATGATGATTACATTGGCAATGGCATAAGCCGTAATTACCCAGCTAATGTCTTCAATATTTACGCCTAAGCTTCCGCTCATTTCACTCAATGCCACATTTACAATAGAGGTATCAATCAACTCCATAACGGCTGCCGTTACGGTAGTAAGTACAATAATTGCACGCGCAAAACCTTTAGGTGTTGTTGTAGTCATTTTAAGTTTAATTATTTTATAGACGCACTTACAAAAACACTAAAGCCTGCCTTTAATTTAGATTTGTATTTATCTACATCATTAAACTTTATTTTAACGGGAACACGTTGTGTAACCTTAACAAAATTTCCACTTGAATTATCTGGAGGCAATAACGCAAATTTTGCACCAGTGGCTTCGCTAATGCTTTCTATGGTACCCGTAATTTTTTCATCTGGAAATGCATCAATGCGCAAATCAACGATTTTCCCTACAAATAAATTTTTGATTTGATCTTCTTTGAAATTTGCTGTAACCCAATAAGAACTGTCGTTTACAATAGAAAATACGGGCATGCCCGCTTGAACAAATTGGCCAATCGTAATGTTTTTCTTTCCAATTTTTCCAGAAGCTGGCGCGTATATTTTTGTATAGGTGAGTTTTAATTTTATTTCATCAATTTTTATGCTTTTCAAATGCAGCATCGCTTCGTATTTATTCACCATCGCCTGAAGAACTGGGATTTTGCTTTCTGCAGCTTTCAAATCATTATTTATATTTTCAAAAGATTTCTGTGCAGTTTGGTATGCAAACTTGCTATCGTCTAATTGTTTTTGCGTGATGGCTTGATCAGCAATTAAATGTTGATTTCTTTCGTAATCATTAAGTGCTTGTTGCATTTTCACATTGCTCACTTCAATGTTACCGCGATTTACTTTTAAACCTGTTACTGCATTTTCTACGGCTGCTTTTGCGTTTAAAATATCAGATTCCGTTTGTACAGAATCTGCTTCCATTTCAGCCAATTGACTTTTCAATTCGGCATCATCAAGCTCTAATAAAAATTGGTCTTTTGAAACGCTATCATAATCCTGAACCATCAATGATTTAACATATCCAGAAGTGCGTGTAATAATCGGTGTTATTTGCGTTTCAATCTGCGCATTATCCGTGGTTTCGTGCGTTAAACTGTAATTTATTTTTTTATACCCAAAATAAATTCCAGTAATTAAAAGAATACTCAAAACGATAATTTTTACCGGAGATTTCTTTTT
>CANFUJ010000015.1 GCA_947450165.1 Chitinophagaceae bacterium | reverse complement strand
TTTATGCAAATACCTGAACAATTATCCGGTTTAACTGATGATGAGGTTTTAGAAAATAGAATAGCATTTGGCAACAATGATTTGGAGGTAAAAGAAGATCGCGTTTTTTGGAACGTGCTGCGCGAAGTGGTTTCTGAACCGATGTTTATTTTATTGGTGGCTTCATGTATTATTTATTTCTCTCTCAATCAAATTAAAGAGGGATTTATCATGCTGGGTTCAATATTGCTTGTTTCTGGTATTTCTATTTTTCAAGAATATCGTAGCAGAAATGCCATATTATCGCTTAAAAAAATATCCGCTCCGCATGTAAAAGTTTTGAGAAATGGAAAACTTATCTCCATTCAAACCGAAGAAATTGTGGTTAATGATATCGTTTATGTTGAAGAAGGGGATGTGATTTCTGCCGATGGTAAAGTGATTTTCTCTAATGACTTTTCAATCAATGAATCAATTTTAACTGGCGAATCTTTTCCTGTTGAAAAAAATAAAACCAATCACCCAGAAGTTTTTAGAGGCACTTTGGTGGTTTCCGGAAGTGCTTACATTACTACTGAAGCCGTCGGTTTAGCCACCATGTTTGGTAAAATTGGACTTTCATTACAGCATGTAGAAGTAGAAAAAACACCATTGCAAAAGCAAATAAAATCGTTCGTGCAATACATGGTTTGGGTTGGCGGTTTTGCTTTTTTAGTTATTGTTGGCGTGAATTATTATAAATCAGGTGATTTAATTCAATCTGTTTTACAAGGACTTACTTTGGCCATGAGTATTTTGCCAGAAGAAATTCCTGTTGCATTTAGTACGTTTCAAGCCCTTGGCGCTTTTAGGTTGTTACGCAACAACCACATCATTGTTAAACAACCTCAATATGTTGAAACACTTGGTTCTGCTACGGTTATTTGTGCGGATAAAACCGGAACTATTACACAAAATAAAATGCGTCTTGATTTTGTGTATTCATTTAAAAGCAATCAATCTATAGATATTGTAAATGAAGGAATAAAAGAAAATGATGTAGTTACTTATGGCATGTGGAGCAGTGAAATCAATCCTTTTGATCCAATGGAAATTGCCATTCATGAATTGTACAAACAATCAACTTCAAAAAATGAAAGGCATCTGTATAATCAAATACACGAATATCCTTTAGGTGGAAAGCCGCCAATGATGACACATATATTTTCTTCTCCCACCAATGAGACAATCATAGCCATGAAAGGTGGTCCAGAAGCTTTGTTATCTCAAAGCACATTAACAGAATCTGAAAAAGAATTGGTGCGCAAACAAGTACATGGATATGCAGCGATGGGATTACGTGTTTTAGGTGTTGGTAAAAGCAATTGGAAAGAAAGCAAATGGCCAACAAACCAGCAAGAATTTACCATCGAATTTTTAGGCTTGATGGCATTTCAAGATCCACCAAAAGATAACATCACACAAACATTGCAAACTTTTTACAAAGCAGGAATTGATGTTAAAATGATTACCGGAGATTATCCCGAAACAGCTATGGCCATTGCAAAGCAGATTTCATTTGCACATGAAAATGAAGTGCTGACTGGTGATGAAGTGCTTAAAATGGATATGACAACACTTCGAGAAAAAGTAAAAACGATTACTTTGTTTGCACGTATGTTTCCGGATGCAAAACTCAAAGTAATTCAAGCACTCAAAGAAAATGGGGAAGTAGTGGCTATGACGGGTGATGGAGTTAATGATGGGCCTGCGCTCAAAGCCGCGCACATTGGAATAGCCATGGGAAAACGAGGCAGCGAATTGGCAAAAGCAACTGCAGCTTTGATTTTAACGGATGATGATTTGTGGAACATGACAGATGCAGTTGCCATGGGTAGGAAAATTTACGATAACCTGAAAAAAGCCATTCAGTACATCGTTTCAATTCACATTCCTATTTTCTTAATTGTTGCATTGCCTTTGTTTTTTAAATGGGATTTTACTACAATCTTTTCGCCGATTCATGTGATATTTTTAGAATTAATTATGGGTCCAACTTGTTCTATCGTGTATGAAAACGAACCCATCGAACCCGGAACCATGCTCCGTAAACCACTTAAATCATCGGCAACATTTTTATCGTTCCGCCAATTGATCATGAGCATTGCACAAGGGTTGTTTATTTCTGCCGGATGCTTGGGAATTGGATATTATTTTATGAACACAGATGCCAGTAATGAAATGATTCGTACAGTGATATTTATAACCTTACTATTTAGCAATATCTTTTTAACGTTGTTTAATCGTTCAACAACACAATCGATAATTCACACAATAAGATATAAGAATCGCTTGGTTCCAATTGTTTTAATTATAAGTTTGGCGTTTATTTTAATTGTAACCAAATTTTCATTTGCGCATGCCATTTTTAATTTGTCCGATTTAAATTTAAATCAATGGATTTTATGTGTTGTGGTTGCATTCTTTTCTACCAGCTGGGTTGAAATACATCGTTTTTTCTTAAGACGTAGATTAAGAAGTATTTAAACCCGGATTTTGTAGTTGGAATCGTGATGAAAGGTAAAAAGGCAATAAAGACGAGTGTTTGAGTAGATTTTTTGGTCGAGAGCATATCGCAATATGGTAAGGTCAAAAAGTCAAGCAAATGCTCATATTTGCAACATTTTTTTCTTGTAAAAGATTTCAATTGCAAAATCTGGTTTAACCCCTTATATATTCTCTTATTTTTGTTGAATGGAAATAAACAATGACTTTCTAAAAATAGATGCGATATCCAAAACGATAAATGGTTCTTTGGCGGTTGATGATGTTAGTGTTTCATTTTCAGCACAAAAGAAAATTGCTATAGTTGGAGAAACGGGCTCGGGGAAGTCGACGCTTTTAAAATTAATCGGCGGATTAGAACAGCTTGATGCTGGCTCTATTTGGTATAATCAAAAAAGGGTAAAAGGGGCATTAGAACAGCTCATTCCCGGACATCCTAAAATCGCGTATTTAAGTCAGCATTTCGAATTGCCCAACAACTATCAAGTATTCGATGTTTTAGATTTTATCAATCAATTATCAGAAGAAGAAAAAGAAAAGCTTTATGATATTTGTGGCATAAGGCCATTTTTACAAAGATGGACAGATGAGCTTTCGGGAGGGGAGCGTCAACGTGTGGCTTTGGTGAAAACATTATTAACAGCGCCTGAATTGCTCTTGCTCGATGAGCCATTTTCAAATTTGGATTTGTACAGTAAACATAAAATGACGGAATTGATAAATTCAATTTCAAATGAATTGAATGTTCGTATAATAATGGTATCACACGACGCTTCGGATGTATTGGCTTGGGCTGAAGAAATATACATTTTTAAAAATGGCAAAATTATACAATCAGGTACACCTGAATTTTTATATCATTATCCAATTAACGAATACTGTGCAAATTTGCTCGGTGATTGTTTGTTTGTTGAAAATGTATCCCCATTATTTAAATCCCCAATTCTAGATAAGCTTAACAATAAAAAAATTTTACTTCGACCTTCTTATTTATCTCTTGCAGAAACCAATCGAGAAAATACAATTTTAGGTACAATAACAAAGATTGTATTTAAAGGAAATTATAGTGTACTTCATGTAATCTATGATGGTATAACATTTCAAATCATATGCAATGAATCTCATACACATCTTCTTGGAAAAGAAATTGCATTTTATTTCAACAGAGAAAATGTATGCTTTTTCTAATATGCATTATGAATTATGTTGATTGTAATACAATTAATGTACAAATAGAAATTGTACTACGTGCATTTACGTATTGGAAAATGTTTTTCTACTTAATTTAAAAAATAGTTGCTTTCCTACATAATAAAGCTTTCGAAACTTCGTATTATAGATGTGCAAAGCACAAAAGTTCGTTTTTATCCGTACCCAAACCTTATCCAATTTTATCCATTGAAAAGATCTATGGTTTCCAAATCCTAGTGAAATGTAAAAATGTAAACACAAACTGGAACCATATCAAAAAAGCCTCGAATTATTCGGGGCTTTTTTCTTCTTTCTCATTCTGTTTCTCGCACTGATTAAATCAAATTATTTTTTAGTAATAAACAAATGCGATTGTACAAATTGATTACTTTTTTTATCCAAAAAAATATCAGGGTTTACAATATTTATTCATTTGATTCGTTTTATTAAAAAAATCCTAATAGTATGAAAAATCTACTTAATTCAATTATTGGTTTAGTATTCTTAACTGTATTAAACAGTTCATGTTCTAAGTTTAGTTGTGTTTATAAAACAGATCCTTTTCAGGCATCTAAATTATCAAACAGTTCATCTTTTGTAAAATTAAAAAATGGACGAACGGTTTATTACAACAAATTAGAAATCATTAAAGGTGTTTTCACAGCGCCTCATTTATTAGCGAATGAAAGCATAAAAATAAAACCAAGTGAAATTGAAGCTTATCAGATTGACGATCATTATGCAGTTTCTCAAAATTACATTATGAATGGGCATAAAAGTGCTGTAGCGGTTGATGCACTTCCTGGGTTTGCTAAAAGAGTAGTAAAAGGTAAACTTAATGTTTATTGTAAGAAATATTTTAATGGAAGATTTGCTACAGATGAATTCTTTTTACAATCAGAAAATGACAGCAGAATTTATGCATATACACCAGAGTTATTCAAAAAAATGATTGAGGATAATGAGGAAGCATTGAATTATTATCATAAAGAAACTGAAGGTGTTGACGCCTCAAAAAAAATTACCAATACTGCTGAAATGTATAACCAATCTGCATTCATGACCAAGAACTAATTTTAAAATTGTGTGTTTTTCTTAATTGTTGCATAAGCCCCAAACTCTAATTAAGTTGGGGTTTTGTGTTTTTATAATAAACTGAAATTCTTGGTATTCTGTACTAACCAAAATCATAATTATGTAATTGAATTGACTTTAGTTTTATAGGTAAAATAATCTATGATTAATTCAGTACATAGAAATACAAATTTGTTTTTTTTGATGAGTACTTTTTGTTTGTTACCCTTCACAATAAATACTTTTTCAAAATCTATTCCAGATCAACATATACATAAACTTTTTCGCAGTTCTAATTTGAGTTTTAAATCACCTAATTCGGATTCCAATTATTTTCAAAAAATGGAAATTAAATTACAACAAGTAAAGTCCGATTATTTAAAAATTGAAGCAGAAAAAAACTGGACAATTATTCCCAAAATTAAAAATAAACTTCAAGTAGGAGACAGCGCTAACTCCATAATTCAAATTAAAAATAATCTAAAAAAAACCGGAGATTATCTTGGTTCAGATAGGAGTTTTTATTTTAATGAAGATTTAAAACGCGCAATTATTAATTTCCAAAAAAGAGTGGGGATGGATCAAAATGGAATTATAAACAATGAATTGATATTTAAAATAAATATAACTGTGGATTTTGTTTTAAAGCAAATAGAATCAAGTATTAAAACGCTTTCTGACTTGTCTAAAAATGGCAGTAGTAATTTTATTTATGTAAACATTCCAGCTTTTCATTTGCAGGTGTTTAAAAATAATATGCCTCAAATTGAAATGAAAGTTATTGTTGGTAAATTTAAAAATCAAACCCCTAGATTTAATACAAATCTAAATGCGGTAGTCGTTTGTCCTTATTGGAACGTTCCCAAAAGTATTGAACAAAAAGAAATTCTGCCTTTATTGAAAAAGAATCCCAGTTATTTGGAAAAGCACGACATGGAATGGAGCAGTGGCATAATACGTCAACGTCCCGGCCCAACGAATTCTTTGGGGAGAATAAAGTTTATTATACCCAATCGTTATTCTGTTTTTATGCATGATACCCCAATTAAAAGTTTGTTCGAAAAAAGAATACGCATGTTTAGTCATGGTTGCATTAGATTAAATGATGCAAAAAAGTTAGCATTGTATTTATTGCAACAAGAAGAAAACTGGGATAGTGTAAGATTAGAAAATGCTATAAAAGATAATAAGGAAAAATTGATAGAATTAAAAACACCAATACCAGTATATGTTAGCTACTTAACTGTATGGGTAGATGAAAAAGGAATCTTGCAGTTACGCGATGATATTTACGGGAAGAATAATTAAAAATTAAAAAGTAATACCAAAACAAATTTAATGATGTGGCTGGTATAAATTAAAAGATTGTTCACACACCAACGTGAAATCAAAATTCAATTCAAATGATTAAATATTAAAAAAGAAATGGGAAAGTAAATTCAATTATTTTCTTCTGTTATCAAATCCACCTGGTCTATTAAAGCCGCCATTATTTCTGGGTGGTGCGCTTCTTTCTTCAGCTTCTTTTACAACAAGCGGTTTTTTTCCTAGAGAAATATCATTCAAATGTTCAACAGCTTCTAAGCCGTCTTCTCTGTTTTTCATTTCAATAAAAGCGAAACCCTTGCTTTTGCCCGTTTCTTTATCTAGAGCAACTTTTGCAGAAACAACTTCGCCGAATTTTTCAAAAATTTCTTCTAATTCGGCATCATCTAAATCATAAGGTAAGCCAGCAACGAAAATTTTCATACGAGTAATTATTTCGGTGAAATTAGCAACTTATTTTTTTTAAATACAATAATTTACTAAAAATATTTTCTTGATTTTCATAAATGATGGATTAATGAAAAAGACATTTAAAATAAATTAAAAGAAATAAACTATAGTTTAAGTTTTCGGTTTTCAGTTTGAATAATAAATCAAGGATTTGAATTTTTGAAAATGAATAATGATTTTTTAAAATGATTCAACAGTTGGCTTTTTCATAAAACATGAATAGTATTTCTAGAAAATTGAATTTTTGATTTACCAATTGGAAATAAGGCTAATCTTGGTCTTTAATAAGATAAGGGATGAAAGTTTATTGGATAATTTCTTATTGGCCTTTAATAGGATCTTGATTCGAAATGTTTTAACTAGAAAAATTGGAAATAAGAATAATTTGAAAAAATCAATTCGGTCTTTAATAGGAATTTAGGGTTGGGGCTTTTTTAGGATAATAAATTAAAACGGGCTTTTTATTCATCTTCCAAATCTCGCTTCTCAAACAATACAATTTCAACTATCGTGCCAAAAAATATTTTTTCTAGAAAAAAATAATTTTTTAAGCCATCAATAAAATAAAAGTATCCAATTCTCGTTTATATAATACACCTATTGTACCCTAAACGTTTTTAATCCGTACCCCAAATCACTGAGCAAATTTGGGATTTAATTCGGAGGCTATTTGGTTACATCAAAAAATCTCATTGATTTATTGATGTTTATCATCGCCGTTGCTAACACAAAAATACATTTTCATCAAATGGTGAATTTGTTGAAGAGGCTAATCAGAAATGATGGCCTCTTTTTTTATAAAATAATCTCATGACACCAATCATTTAATGTTGTATCTCAAAATAGAATTAAATTTTATTGTTTTAATAGCTTTGTGTAATGTAAAAAAATGAATAATGATAAAAATCTTATGGTTTTTTAGGATATTATTATAATTTAGCTTTTTATTACTGATACCAAATAAATATTTACTGAAAATCCTGCGTTTTAATCCAATACTTTTTGTAATGCCTGGTTTTATTAATAATTAAAATAATTATGAAAACTAGTATTTACTATAATATTAATGCACATACTGAAATTCAAATGCAACGGGGAAATAGACTAGTTGTTTTGCTTTTTGTTTTTTCAATGATGAATATTGGATTTGTTTTTTCTCAATGTACAAATACACTAAATGGAACATATACAGTAGGTGCTTTGGGAAATTTCCCTACACTCACCGCTGCAGCTAATCAATACAATACATCTTGCTTATCTGGAAATGTAGACTTTATATTAATAGATTCTGTTTATAGCACTTCAGAAACCTTTCCAATTGTTTTTACCAATAATGCAAATGCTTCTGCATCTAATAAGCTAACGATCAAACCACAAAATAATAATGTTGTGCGTATAATTGGCAACGTTAGTGAAAATCCGATATTCAAAATAACGGGAATGTTTATTACTATTGATGGTTCAAATAATAACTCAAATAGTAAAAATATATCGATAACAAATGAAAGTAATATACAGCCAAGGGTAATATTATATGGGTCTAACGGAACCACTCCGGTGAATAATTGTACTATAAAAAATTGTATCTTAACCAATGGAAACGATAAAAGTGTAATCACTATTTCAGATGCAATCACTATTTCAAATCCAGGTTATTTTTCCAACATTATTATTGAGAACAACATAATTCAAAGGTCCCTATTTGGAATTTATGCCAATGCAAAGATTATCCCTGGTAATGGAAATGGACTTTCAATTAAAAATAATGAATTAAACAGTTCTGGTACAAATGCGATAAGAAACGTAGGCATATTTTTAAAAGGAGTTGATGGCGCAAATATTGATGCCAATCAAATTGGTAATTTTTACAACAGCGATGATGCAACAGACAAAGGAATTTATTTTTCAGATACCGTTAGAAATACAATTGTTTCTAATAATAAGATTTACAATTTAAACTATACTGGAACAAATGGATATGGTGCTCATGGTATAAATATTGCAACGGGATATGCCAATGCCAACATAACTATTTATAACAACATGATTGCAAATCTTTCGGGTGATGGTGGAGATTTCACTACAGGTAATGTAGAGAATCCTACTGGTATTTTACTTAACAACACACCAAATGATCAAACTGGAATTAAATTATATCACAATTCAATTTTTTTAGGAGGTGTTTCTGGATTTACAAATACTTTAAATAAATACAATGCTGTTTCTTCCTGCATCAGGTTGAGAGGCACATGCAAAGCAGAAATTGTCAACAATATTTTAGTAAATAATCTTGGGTTAAAAAATAGTTCAGGTTTTGGCGCAGTTTGTATTTTAACTTCTAGAGGAGGAGCTCAATTTGATTTACTTGATTATAACGATTATGCAGTTAATGCAATTGGGAATGGCGTTAAATTATTTGGATATAATTTCAATGGAAATTTATCTTATGCCACTTTATCAACATGGAAGATAGCTACATCAAAAGATGTTAACTCGGTTAATATTATACCCTCATTTATTTCAGGATCAGATTTGCATTTGAATGAGAATAATATTTTATTGAATAATCTGGGTACTCCTATAATTGGACTTTATACTGATATAGATTCTGCGTCAAGAGGTTTGAATAAGCCAGATATGGGTTGTGATGAATTTGTATTGAGTAATACAGCAAATTGGATCGGGCGAATTTCACCATCATGGGATGATGCAAGCAATTGGGAAGCCAATGTAATGCCTAATGAAACAAAAGATGTAAGCTTATGTCGCAATTCCAATTATATTCCTTCTGGGTCAAATTTTATAAAAGTTAGAAATTTATCATTGAGCAGTGGTTCCGATGAAGTGTTATTGAATTTAGATACTTTACAAACATTAAAAATTTATGGTTCATTATATAAAAATGGGGGTAGAATCAATGCATCAAAATCTACCATTTCAATGAGTGGAGAATCTTTACAAACCATTCCTGCAAATATTTTTGAAAACAACAAAGTGCTGAATTTGGAAATTGCAAACTCCAGCATTAGTGGAGTTGTGTTGTCCGGAAAACTAGATGTATATCGTTCCTTGAAATTTTCAACTGCTGGATTTAAACTAACAACAAATAATTTTCTAACACTGAAATCTACAATAAATGAAACTGCTTGGGTTGGTGATTTAACGGGTAAAAAAATAGAAGGGAATGTAACTGTTGAAAGATTTATTCCAACCGGAATTACACATGTTAAATCATGGCAATTGCTTGCTGTTCCTACATTTGGAAGTCAAACGATAAATCAAAGTTGGCAGGACTCTTCAACTACGGCTAATCAATCCCGTTATGCTGGATATGGAACCATGATAACGAGTAATTTGCCCAATGCGCTTGCACTTGGTTTTGATGCGTATACAGCTCCTGGTGGAACAATGAAAACGTATAGTGCTAATGATAGTAGTTTTGTAGGTGTTGCATCTACACAAATTCCAATTCAAAATTCAAAAGGTTATTTTGTTTATGTGAGAGGGGATAGAACGGTAACAACGTATAATGCACCAGCGAATGCCACTATATTAAGAACAACAGGGAAATTATATTCTGCCAGTGCTGGTGAATTGCCACCAATTACAACTATTGGTTCAAATCGTTTTGAATGCATCGGAAATCCATATGCTTCAGCTATTGATTTTAGAAACATTGTCAAATCAGGAAATATAGACAACACTTTTTATGTTTGGGATCCACTATTAGCAGGTAATAATATTCAAGGAGGATATCAAACCATAAGTAGTACAAATGGTTTTTTGCCAATTCCTGGAGGTACGTCAAATTACAGTGGATACGAACCTGTAACAACTCTACAATCTGGACAAGCATTTTTTATGCATGCTACTGGTGAAGGCTCTGGTGGCAATATTTCTTTTACCGAATCGTGTAAAATTGAGGGCAGTAAAATGCAATTAAGGGAAAACAATGAGATCAGCGATTTGAATTTTATTTCTACAAAATTATACGGCGTTAATAATACTGGGATTTATTTGGCCGATGGAAATATGTTGGTGTTGGATGTTAATTATGATAATCGTTATAATAAAGAAGATGTATTGAAATTAAAAAACAGCAGTGAGAATTTTGGGATTTTTTCAGAAGGTAAATTTTTATCAATTGAAGCAAGACAATCTTACAATTCGTTTGATACTTTACAATATCAGCTAAACAACGTTAGAAATCAATCTTATCGTTTAATGATTAAAACAAATGTAGATTCTATAAGCATGTTAACTCCAATTATGGTTGATCGTTATACCCATATTCAATATCCATTAAATTGGATGGATTCATTAATCATTAATTTCAATGTAAATAATGAGCCTTTGTCTTACGCTTCAAATCGTTTTTACATCTTGATGAAACCAGTTGCTATTTTGCCACTGGATAAAATAGAATTAACGGGTAATAACATCAATGATAAAACGAATAAGTTGCATTTCAAAGTGCATAATCCCAATTTCATAAAGCAATATGAAGTTCAGAGAAGCAAAAATGGAACTGAGTTTTCTACCATTTCAACAATATCTTTAAATACGAATAATCAAAATCAAACGGTTTTCGAATTTTTAGATCAGTTGCTTTCAAGCAACATAAATTTTTACAGAATAAAAGTGATTAATATTGATGGAAGTTTCCAATTCAGCAATTCTATAAAAATTGCAAACAAGATTAAAGACTTTTACATTACGATGCCATCGAATTTTATTTCAAACAATCAAATTTCGTTGCACATGCAATCCGTTAGCAAAGGCATTTTTAATTATTTCATAGTTGATGAAGTAGGAAGGATTTTACAATCTGATAATGTAGAATTTCAAAAAGGAGCTCAAAAAAATACAATCAACATAAATGCCAACCTACCTAAAGGGGTATATTTCTTAAAGTTATTTGTAGAAAATAATACAATCCCATTTGTATATAAAATGATTAAATAATTTCTTCTAATTTTCTATATTCATTTTTTATTTTTTTCACATAGGGTTTAAAGTAATTTTTTCATCTTTTACTCAACCGATTTGAATGCTAATTTCGATTGGCTATTTGTGTTGTTCAGATTGAAATCATCGAAAGCCGTTATATTAACATTTTACTAAAAAAATCCAGTTTTTAAATTCAGGGGGAGAATTCATTTTTAGCGAGGCAACATGATTAATATTTGTTGCGTCTTTGAAAGGGATTTTGTGGTTATTAAAATTGAGATTTATTAGTTGCTGAGATTTAATTCCATTTCATAATAAATCTCGTTGAATAAAAAATAGTATTTCGATTATAAAAGGTAGACGAAATTAACTATTGGCGATTTAGTGGTTTTATATAAGGATGTTTTTATTTCAATTATTTCAAATAGTACGTCAAAATTTTAGTAGTCTATTATCTCAATTCATTATTTGTTAAAATAATGGAATTTTTAACAGTCAAAATTGCCCAAAAACGATTAAATCGTATATTGCCAAACTTTCCAAAAGCATAAAAATGAGAAAACCACTTATTGCCATTATTTTAATCTTTTCAGCTGTATTTTCATATGCTCAAAACTTTTCAAACAAAGGAAAAGAGTTTTGGGTAGCGTATGGTTTTCACGTGCGTATGGCTCAATCAAATGGTGGAGGCTCAAATATAAATGCACAGAATATGGTGCTTTATTTTGCCACAGAAGAAGTGACTACAATTACCATTACAATACCTAGCTTAGGATATTCACAAACCCTTACAAGTCCCGCTACACCTACCGTTTTAACCTCTGCCGCTATTCCAAAAGCAATTCCACAAGATGCAAGATTAACTGCAGAATCGACTTCTCCTGAAGACAAAGGAATACACATCGTAGCAGATAAACCCGTGGTTGCATATGCACATATTTATGATGGTTCTGTTTCCGGAGCTACCATTTTGTTTCCTGTAACTACATTAGGAAAAGAGTATTACTCCATCAACTATACGGCAAGATCTAACGAAAATAATTCCAATGCTTGGTTTTATGTTATTGCTACAGATACTGGAACAACTACTGTTGAAATTACACCAAGTGCGAACACCATCAACATGACTGCGAACACAACCTATACCATCAATATGACACAGGGTCAAGTGTTTAATGTAATGGGGCAGTTTACAGGTACAACAGGTGGTGGAGGTGGAGGCGGATCTTATTCTGGTGTTGATTTAACAGGATCGAAAATAAAAAGTATTGCATCAGGAAGTGGGGCTTGTAAACGAATAGCTGTATTTTCTGGCTCAGGCAAAATGTATATTAGTTGTGATGGAAGTAGTTCTTCGTCAGATAACTATATGGTTCAGGCATTTCCAAAAGATGCTTGGGGTAAAAAGTTTTTAACCGTACCCACCGCAAGTTTAGTCAATAATTTTTTCAGAATTTGTGTAACTAACCCAGCAGGTATTGTTCGAGTAAATGGTACAGCTCTTAGTACTGCTACTTTAATAAATAATTTTTACTACGATTTACCTTTAACATCTGTACCTCAAAAAATTGAATCCGACGATCCAATTACGGTTGCACAATATATTGCTTCACAAGGAGAGTGCGGAAATCCCACGCCAACTAATAATTATCCTGGAGATCCAGAAGTGATTTATTTAAGTCCTGTAGAACAAAATATTTCAAAAGTTTTGTGGAACGCCACCCCATTTGCGGCAATAACCCAACATTATTATAACGTGGTTATCCCCAACTCGGGAACAGCGATAAGCTCATTTAAATTAGATGGAGTACCTGTAAGTCCAGCATCTTTTACCGTGCATCCTCAAGATGCCAATTTCTCTTATTTAAGTAGCCGATTGTCTGCTTCGGGGGTTCATAGTATCGAGTCTGATTCTGGATTTAATGCAATTGCATATGGTTATGGTTCTGCCGAATCTTATGGTTATAATGCAGGCACAAATATCAAAGACTTATACAATTTTTTAGCGCCAATTAATCCATACAGCATTACCACAGATCCTGTTGCTTGTACTGGATCACCCGTTTATCTAACAGTTACGTTTCCATTTGAACCTACTTATTTAAACTGGAATTTTCATGCCAACCCCAATCAAACACCGAATGCCAATCAAGTAATGAATAGCCCAGTTGCTGATACTACTTATTTGATTGGAAACAAAAGAGTTTGGCGATATAAATTACCTATTCTATACACGTTTTCCCCTTCAAATAGTTCGCCAGGTTATCTTATTTCAATTACTGCCGGAACACAATCTGTCGAAGGATGTGGAAGCAGTCTTGATAGAGATTTTTACTTAGCCGTGTACGATCCTCCTGTTGCACAAATATATTGGTCTAACAATGGTTGCGTTACAGATACTGTTAGATTTAGAGATACGACTACATACCTTGCGGGCACCTATCCATATAAATATTTCTGGGATTATGGTGACGGATCTACGGATAGTGTAAGGTATCCAAAACATAAATATGCCAATGCTGGAACCTATATCGTGAAATTTTCTATGATCAGCAATGTAGGTTGCTTTAGCGATACCACACGTGATACCATCACAGTAACCAATATTCCAACAGCTTCTTTTTCAATTTCATCATCAACTTGTATAAATTCTACTGTCAACCTAACCAATACATCAACTATTGTTTCCCCAGGCAATATCAAAGAATGGCATTGGACTTATGGTGATGGAAATACACAAACCATTACATTGCCTGCAAATGGAGACGCCCAGCATGTTTATGCAAATTTGGGCGCAGTTACCCCACAATTGTATGTCGTCTCTAATAGCGGATGTGTTAGCAATACATTTTCAAATCCCATAAATATTGGCGCTTTTCCTGTAGCGAGCTTCTCTGTTCCTGCAACAGTTTGTTTGCCCTACGATTCAGCGAGATTTATAAATCTATCTACAATATCAGATAATACCCCTAGTTCTTTATCAACGGTTTGGACTTTTGGTAATCCAGCTTCTGGGATATATGATACCGTTAGAAATGCAGCACCAACCCATTATTACTCAAGTCCTGGACCATATAGTGTTCATTTAACCACGACTTCTGTTTACGGTTGTATAGATGACACCACCATTTCATTTAATAATGTTTATGCTCAGGCAACTGCAAGCTTTACTACTTTGCCAGAAAATTGCTTCAATACCCCTACAAATTTTGTAAGTACAAGTACTGGTAATGGAGGAACAATTTCAACTTATTTCTGGGATTTTGGCGACGGATCAGCCATCGGAAATGGACAAACTGTTAGTCATACTTATGCTACACCAGGAACCAAAACAATCAAACATTGGGTTCAATTAGATGTAGGTTGCTACAGCGATACAATGGTACAAACGGTTATAATCAATCCATTGCCAACAGCTTCTTTTACCACAACAGGTCCTTATTGTACAACACGTTTAATTTCAATCAGAAGTACTGCTGTAGCGAATGCAGGAAACATTACCAATTGGAGTTGGAACATGGGAGATGGAACAGTTTATTCATTCTCAAACCCTAATGCATTTAATCATACATTCAACAATATTGGAAACAATACCATTTCATTAACTGTAACCACAGATAAAGGTTGTGTAAGTATTTTACATGATACCACAATTTATATCCATGCGATTCCAGTTGCTGGGTTCATCGATCCTGAAGTTTGTTTGTCTGATACCTATGCCCAATTTACAGATACTTCACATGTTTTAGGAGGAACAATTGTAAGTTGGAATTGGAATTTTGATCACCCACAAAGCGGTGCAGCTAATACATCAACACTTCAAAATCCAAGACATAGTTATGCTACAATTGGTACAAAAAATGTAACATTTATTGTAACAAGCAATCAAGGTTGTAAGGATACAGTTATTCAAACTTTTTTTGTGAATGGAGATATTCCAGTTGCGGGTTTACAAGTATTGAACCCAACAAGACTATGTGCTAACGACTCAGTTGCAATAAAAGATTTGTCAACGGTTAATGTTGGTTCAGTCGTAAAAGTTGACATTTATTGGGATGCATTGGGTGCACCTACAACTTTTGAAACAGATCAGTTGCCGTATAATGGAAAAATTTACAAACATTTATATCCAAACTTCCAAACGCCGCTTACAAAAACATATACCATAAGGTTTAGAGCTTACTCTGGTGAAACCTGTGTAGATGACTTTACACAAACCATCACTATAAATGCGGCACCAAAAGTAAGATTCAACATTGTTCCAGATACTTGCCAGCACATTTTGCCTTTCCCAATTACACAGGCATCAGAAATTGGTGGTGTACCAGGAACATTCGTTTTTACTGGACAAGGAATTACAAGTTCAGGTGTATTTAATCCTGAAATTAGCGGATCTGGAACATTTAATTTACATTACTTATTTACTTCAAATGCAGGTTGTTCTGATTCGGCTGACCAGCCTATTAAAATATTACAACCACCTGTTGCTAATTATGGATATTCATTACCAACTTGCGAGAGGAAGCAAGTTTTATTTACAGATTCGTCAAGTGCTCCAGTTGGAAACTTAACCACATGGACATGGAATTTTGGAGATGGAACACCAATATTGGTTAGAAATACCAATTCACCTTTTAACCATGTATTTACCAATCCGGGTATTTACAATGTCATTTTATTTGTAACTACAGATGATGGATGTAACAGTAAAACTAAAGTGGTTGAGGTTGATATTCATCCTGAACCATTGGCAAAATTTAAATTTTCAGATACGGCTTGTCTACCAAATGCCATTGTACAGTTTAATAATACTTCTACGATTCCTGATGGAACTGTATCAACATTAAGCTACACTTGGAATTTTGGTGATCCAGCATCGGGTGTTCAAAATACATCAACTGCAATAAACCCGAATCATATTTTTACGACCACAGGGCCTTATGATGTTACTTTAAATGTAGTTTCAATTAATGGTTGTAAAGATGATAGCACAATTAGGGTAAACACAATACACCCTCAACCAGAAGCTCATTTTACTTTTTCAAAACCTTCAGTTTGTATAGGTGATAATGTTCGATTCATAGATGCTAGTGACCCTAAAGATGGCACTACAATACAATGGCATTGGACTTTTGACGATGCTACTTCTTCCATTCAAACTTCTCCAATACATACTTATACTAATGTTGGAATTTTTTCACCTTCATTATATATAGTAAATAGTTTCGGTTGTAATAGCGATACCGTTAGTAATGCTTTTGATGTATATGCATATCCAGTGATTTCTGCAGGTCCAGATTTATTGATATTAGAAGGCGCAACCATGCCACTTCAAGCAACTGCCTCAGGTAATCAATTGCAGTTTTTATGGACAACCAATCAATATTTGAATAATGACCATTTATTGAATCCATTATGCACTCCAACAGATGATATCATGTACACGTTAACAGTAACAGGTCAGGGTGGATGTCCTTCGATAGATCAAATGAAAGTAAAGATTTTAAAAACGCCAATCATACCCAACACATTTTCACCAAATAATGATGGTATAAATGATAAATGGGAAATAGACTATTTGAAATTCTATCCAAATGCAAAAATTCAGGTATTTACAAGAACAGGCAAATTGGTATTTGAATCAAAAGCATATTTAAAACCATGGGATGGAACAACTAAATCAGGAATAGCATTACCAGTAGATACTTATTATTATATTATCGAACCAGAGAGTGGCAGAAAACCAATAACCGGTTTTGTAACCATTATTAAATAAAATGATATTCTTGAATAAATTAAAAATCTGTATAAACAGAAAACCACCAATAATGAAGTTTATTTTATCATTGAATATTTTTATACTGATTTGTGTGTCTTCATATGGTCAAGCGAAGCCCAATTACACACAATATGTACTCAATAATTATATTTTAAATCCTGCAATTTCGGGTATTGAAAATTACGTGGACATTAAAACCAGTTTTAGGAATCAGTGGACTGGAATAGTAGGGGCTCCTGTTACTTCTTACTTTACCTTGCATGCGCCCATTGGAAAAAAAGATGATTTAACTACAGCAACATCATTTGAAATGAAAGGTGTAAATCCGCGAGGTGAAGATTATTGGAAAAATTATGAAGCAGCACCAGCGCATCATGGAGTAGGGATGTCTGTTGTAAATGATAAAGCAGGTTACCTTAATCGCTGGACCATTTCTGGTTCTTATGCATATCATAAACCATTGTCAAGAAGAACTACTTTGGCAGCAGGATTTAGTATTGGCGTTTCTAGTATCAATTTAGATAGGTCTAAAGTTTATTTTGGAAATTTAGATCCTAATGATCCTGCGATTGGTTATGCTAGCAATGAACTTCAAAAAATAAAACCTGAACTAGGAGCTGGGCTTTGGTTATATGGCTCAAAATATTATGTTGGCGCTTCTGTATTAAATATTATTCCTGGAAAAAATAGCTTTGTATCTAACCCAAAGTATGGTGATTATTTTACACCAAATTATTTTGCAACTGCTGGATATCGTTTTACTTTAGATGATAATTTTTCGTTGTTGCCTTCGTTCATGTATCAATATTGGCAGCCACAATTATCCGGCCTTCATGTTAATGCAAAACTTCAATACCAAGATCTATTATGGGTAGGAGGTAGTTATCGCGCTTCTAATTTAATTTCAGGTTACGCCGCATTTTTGGGATTCAATATTTCAAATGCAATCAATGTTAGTTATTCTTACGAACTGGCCACAACAAATAGATTGAAGAATTATACCGGGAATACCCACGAGCTATTAATCGGTTTTGTATTGGGTAATAAATATGGTGATTCATGTCCAAGAAACGTTTGGTAGTTTTTTTATCGAATTAAAATTACGGTGCCAGTTTTGGTAACTGATCTTCCATAATAACAAGTGGCTTCAATAGCGTAAACATAAGCATCTGTATCCAGCAATTGCTGATTAGATTTTCCTTCCCAAACCATATTTCTACAATTGGGTTCAAAGTTATTTCTTTCAAAAATTAATTTATGGTAACGATTATAAATGGATAATTTATTTATAATTCTAATGCCATTTTGATAATGGATAAAGCACATCGTTTAGCACATCGTTGTTGGATGTAAATGCAATAGGCATCATCAAATTCGCTTGGTCGCTTAAAATGAAAATATTCAAAGAATCTTTAAAAAATACAACTGCTATTAGAAATGGTTTTAATGTAGTAAGCGCTTTTCCCCCTTGAAAGGTTGCAATTGGGTTTGCACAATTTTTGTAAGATAATATGGTGTTGATTGTCAAATTATTTCTCAAATGCTATTGCTGTATGTTGGGATTAATTTTAAAGTTGTAAGGGATTTTCAATGTGTTTATTGGGCGGAGGGTTTAAATAAAATATTGTTTAATAGTAAAAATTGAGCATAATTCGAGGAAATATCCCCACCATTTAAATGGTGAATTTATTGAAAAAATGTTTTTCCATCAGAAATTCAAGTTTAAAACAACCACAATTTTGTTTATTAACTCATGGTATAATTTTGGGTATTATTGGAATTTTATCTTAGATAAATAAAAAAAGGAACCATTATAAATGATTCCTTTTTAAGAAGTTAGGTTATTATTTATAACTTATTTTTTTACTACAGATAATAAAATTGTATTTGAATTATTGTTTGTAGAATTTTGATTTTTTTTGATAATAACATTGGTTTGAGCGGTTTGTTTTTTGCAACACTCGCTGCTGTTATCGCACCAACTCATTTTTGCTAGAGAAGGAGCGATAACCAAAGAAACAATACTCATTAATTTGATTAAGATGTTCATTGATGGCCCAGAAGTATCTTTAAATGGATCACCTACAGTATCACCAGTTACAGATGCTTTATGTGGCTCTGATTTTTTGTAAAACATTTCACCATTGATTTCAACACCTTTTTCAAATGATTTTTTTGCGTTATCCCAAGCGCCACCAGCATTATTTTGGAACATTCCCATTAATACACCACTAACCGTAGCACCAGCTAAAAATCCACCCAATGCTTCTGGACCTGCTAAAAATCCGATGATTAATGGAGATATGATTGCAATAGCACCAGGAAGCATCATTTTTTTGATTGAAGCTTCTGTAGAAATGGCAACACATTTATCATATTCTGGTTTTCCTGTTCCTTCCATAATTCCAGGAATGGTTCTAAATTGACGACGAACTTCTTCTACCATGGCCATTGCTGCATCTCCAACCGCTCTAATCGCCAATGAAGAGAAAATGAAAGGAATCATTCCACCAACAAACAAGCAAGCCAAAACTGGTGCTTTGTAAATATCAATGCCGTCCATTTTGAAGTTTCCGTTTTTGCCATCAAAAATGCCCACATAAGCAGCAAATAAAGCAAGTGCAGTTAATGCTGCTGATGCAATTGCAAAACCTTTTCCAGAAGCGGCAGTAGTATTTCCTACAGCATCTAAAACGTCTGTTTTTTCACGAACGTCAGCAGGTAGTTCACTCATTTCAGCAATTCCTCCTGCATTATCTGCGATCGGTCCAAATGCATCAATAGCCAATTGCATTGCAGTTGTGGCCATCATTCCAGCGGCTGCAATGGCAACACCATATAAACCTGCACAAGCATAAGAACCCCAAATTCCACCAGCTAAAACTAAAATGGGTAAAAATGTAGATTCCATACCAACGGCCAAACCACCAATTACGTTTGTAGCATGACCTGTTGAAGATTGTCTGATGATTGAAAGCACTGGTCTTTTACCCATTGCTGTATAATATTCTGTAATAATACTCATTAATGCACCAACGGCTAAACCTACAGCTATTGCGCCCATAACGCCCCATTTTGTAAATGCTACGCCACGCAATTCCATTTGTTCTGGCAATAACCAATTTACCAATAAACCAGCGGCAATAGCAGTTAATACCATTGAACCCCAATTGCCCATATTTAAGGCTTTTTGTACAGTTGCTGTATTGATTCCAGCTGAATCGCTGATACGAACAAATAATGTACCTACAATTGAAAACAAAATTCCTACACCTGCGATCAACATTGGTAAAATAATAGGAGAGAAGCCATTTAATGTATCCGTTCCATTTACAATAGTCGTTTGTTGTCCAAGTACAATTGTAGCTAGTACTGTAGCCACATAAGAACCAAATAAATCAGCACCCATTCCTGCCACATCACCTACGTTATCACCTACATTATCTGCAATGGTTGCTGGGTTTCTTGGATCATCTTCAGGAATTCCTGCTTCAACCTTACCTACTAAATCAGCACCCACATCGGCAGCTTTTGTATAAATACCTCCACCAACTCTTGCAAAAAGTGCAATAGACTCAGCACCTAATGAAAATCCGGTTAATACTTCAATTGTTTTTACCATTTCTTCTGAGTCGATAGTTGATCCAGGGGCAAAATATTGCTTAAGTACAATATACAAACCTCCTAATCCTAAAACAGCCAAACCAGCTACTCCTACACCCATGACAGCTCCACCAGTAAAAGATACATTTAATGCTTTGCTTAAACTTGTTCTTGCAGCTTCCGCCGTTCTTACATTTGCTTTAGTTGCAGCCCTCATTCCAATATATCCTGCTAAAGCACTCAACACGGCGCCAATAATAAAAGCTACTGCAATGCTCCAATGAGAATTTTTATTTGCTTGAGCCATAAAAGCCAATAAAATAGAAACGATTGCCACGAAATAACCCAACACTTTCCATTCTGCTTTTAAAAATGCCATTGCTCCTTCAGCAATAAAATTGCTGATTTCTTTCATTCTTGGTGTGCCCGCATCTTGTTTTGATACCCAATTGAATTTTACAAAAGTGTAAATCAAACCAATAATACCCATTGCCGGTACTGCATAAATCAAATTTTCCATAATAATCTTTAATTTTTTAAAGGTGGGCAAAAATAAGGCAATTCGTCTATAAATTACAAAAAAATGAACCTGTTAATTTATATTAATACTCAAAAGATTCTAAAATTCGCAATCGTTACCGGAAAATGTGGAAGTTTGTTAATTTACTTTGTATAAAATCTTAACCAAATTGTTTTGTTTGAAATCGGTTTCAATGAAAAAAGGCTTTCTTTTATTACCATCTATTATTTCTAAAACGGTCGTGTTGGGTGATATTGAACCTAAATTATCGGCTACAAATGTGATGATATTTTCACCTGGCTCAAGAGTAACTTTTAGAAACTGTGGCTTCTTTTTTACAGGAAAACCCTTTGCAATCCATTTTCCATTGATAGAAAGCGATATGCTATCCCCATCTTCAACGGCATCATCCCATAAAGCAAATTCTAATTCCTGAGATTTTGAAATTAGAGTTCCTATAACTTTACCAATTCTATTACCTCCATCATCATTATTTTTTCCAACCGTTTTTTTGTTAGCTTGTGGCGGATTGGTTACATTATTGTCTTTTTCTACGTAAGTTTCAAATGTTTTATTACTTTTCTCATCAAATGGTTTGTATATTTTTACGGCTATAAAAGTAGCTGCAAGATTAAGGGTATCTGCAAAATCCAATAATTTATAACTTTGATCCAATTTCAGGTTTATTGCAGCAGTTGAAAATCCTTTTTTTCCAAAATCGTCTGCAAAAAAAGTTAAGATGTTTAATCCTGTATCTAATATGAAATCTTCCTCATCCCGCTTCTTTTTTGAATCTATTTGGTCCAAAATGGCATTGGCATCTACCTTTACAGAAACGATATCGTTATCATTGTTGTTATTAAATAATACCGTTCCAATTTTATCTTTAACAAAAAAGGTGTCTATTAAACCAAAATAAATGGGTGATATTTTTGGTTGAAGTATATTCAAAGCAGCATTGTCTTTCCAAGCTTCATTACTTGTTTTTACGAACTGTAGTTCTGAGTTTTCAAGATTTGAAATGATGTTTTTGGCTAAATTCTTTTCGCTATCCGGAAATGATTTCCAATCTTTTAATTTCAGTACAGAAGTTCTACCATCTAATGGAATTCTATTGATAGATAATATTGACTGGCCTTTTAAATCTTTACTAAAATCTAGAGTTCCATTTATTAATTGTATCCATTTCCCTAATTTGAATGGAATTTCATTAACAGCAAATTTTTGTGTGCTGATAACCAATTGCCGAGAATTTTTCTTTACCAATAAAACTTGATATTGGCCAATAAAACCATCTATTGAAATCGTTAATTGTGCGGGGTATAAAATTCCTTTTTCTGATTGTCCAATTTCCAATCGGCCTTCAAATAAATTGGAAGTTTCGGTTTTAGAAATATTTAATTTCCAGTCTCCTACAAATACATCCTGACTAAATAATGGGTTACTTAGTACTATAATAAGAAAAAAAGTGAGCCTTATTTTCATTCTATGTAATTTGAAAATAAATGAAATTATGGTGCGATTTTTTGTTGGGCAAATCATTTTTTTTGAATTACTCAAATATAGCGAATTTGGTTTTTGGGCGAATACCATCCTGCCAATTGAAGCCTTTTAAAAATTTGTAATTTTCAGGAATTTGATTCATGGGGTATAATGTACCTTTAACTTGATTTACAAATTTTATTTTATTGATGTTTTTATTCTTAAAAAAAATATCAATCACATCACAGCTGCTCCTGTTCATCCCAGTATAAGCGCTGTCTTCACCTTGTGGATAAAAAACACTTTCTGCAGGAACCCCTTTTGTACGAATATAATCGATATTGCCATCAAAGAAAGAACCATTCATTGTTTTACCCACCATTTGGTTGAAAAATCCTTGCTCTGTTTTATTTATTACCATTGCATTATTATAAACAAATAGTCGTTGTGGCTGTTGATTCTTCGTAAATAACAATATGGTATCTCCCGAAAGTTGTGTATTGCCATTCCAGCAATAGGGCTTCTGATATAACTTAAACACGGAATCTTCTGTAGAAAAAATCAAGTTGCCGCAAACAGATTGTAATGAATCATTGAAAATCTTCACATTTTGATATGCCCTAAAAAATCGTATGCTGTCCGTTTTTCCTGGTGGTGCATTCAATTTTAAACTATCTGTTATTCCTGCTTTTTTTCTATTTAATTTTATTTCTGAAGCTGTCATGATGCGTTTGTTGGAATACAAAGTATCGGCAGTTATAAACGTACTGTCTTGGTTTTTATAAAAAATCATAATAGGCTTTCTTGTGGCTAAAAAGCTACCGTTCTTTTTATCTATGAATATTTTATCACCCAAAACCATCACCTGATTTACACTATCTACTAATTTTCCATTTCCTTCTATTTGTATCGTATTTGTTTTTTCTTCGAATGCCACTTTATTGCCACTCATATACCTCGATTTATCCTTGAAAATTGTTTTGTCATTAAAAACTGCTTCTCCTGTTTCGAGGTTATAACTACCTGATTTGGTATCGATGGTTGACTGATCAGAAATAATATGTGTTGGTGAAATGAAATATGCGTTTTTAAAAGCTGTGTTATATCTTAAACTATCAGCCTTCATTTCATATTTTGGGTCAGTGAGGTGTACGTTGTTTTTAAAAAATACATCTTTTGTATCTGAATAATAAGTTGCACTTTCGCTGGTTAAAGTTGTATTTTGGTTTTTTACTTTACCTCCATTTTGATAAGTAGCGATGCCAGTTCTTAAGTCGTAAACTAAATCGTTTGTAGTAAGTGTAACTTTTCCGTCTGTTAATTTTACTGATTTTGTTAGATAGGCTACTTGTTCATTTCCCATGTACTTTAAGTAATCGGAATAAGTGTTTACTGTATCTGCATCATTGATATGCACATGGCCAAATACCTCTGCAATGCCAAGTAATTTGTTTAATACAATGCTATCGCCACTTAGAATTGTTTTTCCTTGTTTTACAATTGCATTTCCAGCAAGCGTTTCAATTACTTGTCCATCACTTAATGTAATTTGCCTAAGGTCTTTGGCTTGAATGATTTCAATTTTTCGAGTAGTGTCGCTTGTAATTTGAAACTTAACTGTATCAACCTGGCAAATTGCTTTTTCACTAAATATGCTCAGAAAACAAAATAATATGATGAAGCATCTAAACATTTTTCTTTGCATTGGAATGATGCTTTAACTATTTTTTGTTGATATAAGGCGCATTACTGGTATCGGGCAATGCAACGTTTAAAGGAGATTGTTTTTCTTTTTTACCAAATACCGAAATGGAAATATACCTTGATGGATGAACCCGAATATCATCAAGCAAAACATTTATTTTATTGCTTGTTGAACTTAAATTTTTGTATAAGGTAGGGTCGTTAAATAACAAACCTAAACTGCTTTCTTTTGAATTTAATTTTGCTATTACTGATTTCAAGTTGTTGATAGTACTGTCGAGTAAACTTAGAGATTGTTGCACATTGAGTTTAGCCAATTTTTCGGCAGTAATGTCGATATTGGTGAAAACGTTATTTAGTTTTTTATTATTGGCTGCGATGTTATCTGTTATGGATGCGGCGTTATTGAGTGTTTTTGAAAGTGGTCCGTTAGTGCTGTTGAGCATTATTTCTAGTGATGCTGTTGTTGCATTTACAGATGAAGTTATTTTGTTTAAATTTTGAAGTGCAGCTGCAATGTTTTTTTTGTTTTCAGCATCTAGAACTTGGTTAAAGCTCAATAAAATGGAATCAGCTGTTCCAATGGTACTTTTTACCGTTGATAACAAAGGATCAACTTTACTGTTTATCATGTTTTCTAAAAATCCATCCCTTTCAACGGTTTGTATGGTGTCATTACTTTTTAGATAAGTTGAAGCATCGCCTAATTTAATTTCTATTTTGGTTACAGATAGTGGATTGGGATTAATAAATGCAATAGAATTTACTGGGATATTGATATCTTTTTGAATAGAAATCGTGACCACCAATTGCTTCATGTCTTTACTATTGGTTATTGCATATACGTTTCCAACTTGTAAACCATTGATAAATACAGGGTTTGAAGAGGCTAATCCTTGTACGTTTTCATATTTGGCAAACAAAGTCATTGTTTTGGTAAACAATTTGTTTCCTTTTAAAAAATTAAAACCCAAAATCAATAATATAATTACGATTATTCCGAGTAGTCCAACTTTAAATTCGTTTGATATTTTCACTTTTTTTTATTTAGTAGATGAACCATTAGTTTTAATCATGCTTTCCATTTGATTTTTATAACGCACAACAGCATCTGCAATGGTTGATGCCATTTCTTGCTGTCCAGTTTCACTGTTTAGAAATTGTTCATCTTTTGGATTATTAATAAAACCAGTTTCGATTAAAATTGCTGGCATGTTGGTTGCTTGTAATACCCAGATTCCAACTTGACGTTGATTAACACCCAATGCAGGTCGATCAGTTTTTTCAACTTCCTCATTTACATAAGTGGCCAAAAGGTCGCTTTTTTCTTGATATCTTTTTGCATAAACTTGTGCAATTGCTCTTCCTGCAGGAGAATTGAAATCAAAATTAGTATAAGTAGAATCAGCGCCAGCACCAGATCCTGTTTCAATCTGGAAGTCAGATTCTAAATTTCCATCATCATTCATAATGGCTTTTAATTTATCACTTGTTTTATGTGCTGCGAATATCCAAACACTGGTTCCACTTCTTGAAAGTGGCATTTTAAAATATTCGTAAGTTGGTTCAACTGTTTGATAAGGTGTTGAAATTTTCTTTTTCTTTTTCCCTTTTCCTTTGTAAGTTATCTTATAACGTGTAACCGTATGTGAACCTGTTTGTCTTTTACCTGTTTGTAAAGGGCCAGAATCCGCATGTATACAGATAAATAAATCACCATTGTTTTCATTAGCAATTTTTGCTTTTTCTACTGGTGATTGATAAATATCTGTTGTTCTTGTTGGGATTGTGTTTACATCTGGTAGCCTTTTCTTCAATTCGTCAACTAGCTTCATTGAAATGGCTAGGGTTACATCTTTTTCATTAGAGCGTAAAGAATTCTCATATTGCCCCACAGCACCGTAATCTGTTCCCCCATGACCAGCATCTACAATTATTGTTTTTAATTTTTTAGGAGTTTGTGCAAATATGGTAGATGTAAATACAAATAAAATAATTGCAGAAAAACATAAAAAATATTTCAATTTTATCATAGTTATTATAGGTTTGTTCTTTATGTTTTTAGTGTTGTAAAATTATTCACAATCACATTATATTAATATGGTTATTTTTGTGCCTCACATTTTATGACGCAACTTAACAAAGGTAAGGCAAAATATTTTTCACATGTAGTCATGGCATTATTAATTGTCGTGTCTATTTTTTATGTCAATTTTTCTTATTCGATACCCAACAGTTATAAAATAACAGTATTAAAAATCAAAAAAAACTCGAAGCAAGTTGAAGTAAATCAAGATAATAAAAAAGTTAAAAAAACAATTTTAATTCAAACTGGATTTCTTGATACTACGATTGTGCCAAAAGTAGATACCATCAATTTTAGTCGGTCTAAAGATTCATTAAATGCACCAGTATATTATCAGGCAGAAGATTCAATGGTGTTTGATATTCCCGCCAAACGATTGTATTTATATGGTAAGGAAGCCAACATTAAATATGAAGACAATGAGTTGATGGCGCCTTTCATTTCATTTGATCAAGCCACACAAACGGTTGGGGCTTATTTAATCAAAGACACCACGGGGAAAGTAATTACATACCCAACATTTAATCAAGCTGATTTTAAAACGATTAGTGATACCATTCAGTTTAATATGAAAACGGGCAAAGGGTTGACAAAAGGAACCTATACTCAACAAGGGGAAATGTTTGTTTATGGAGAAAAGATAAAGAAGATAAATGAACGTGAATTTTTTGCTAAGAATGGTCGATTTACAACATGTAATTTAGATACACCACATTTTGCGTTTGTGAGCAATAAAATTAAATTCATCAATAAAAAAATGGCATTTACTGGCCCAGTTCATCCCGAAATTGAAGGTGTTCCAATTCCAATTGTACTTCCTTTTGGCTTGTATCCGCTAACTCAGGGACGACATTCAGGTTTCATTTCACCCAATTTTACCGCCAATGATCAACTTGGTTTGGCTATGGAAGGCGTTGGTTATTATAAAATTTTAAGTGACAATTGGGACGTAGTTGCCAGGGGTACATTATACTCTTATGGCGGTTGGACATTTGGCGTTAGTCCGCGTTATTTTAAAAAGTATAGATATCAAGGGAATTTTTCGATTAACATGATGAGCTTGAAAAATGGATTTAAAGGAGATCCTGATTTTTCAAAAAACAATACGTTTAAAATCAATTGGAGCCATACCGCTGATATGAAAGCCCGACCTGGCGTTACTTTTAACGCTTTTGTTAATGCAGGAAGTTCTAAATTCAATAGACAAGTTCCCAATAGTCCGACTACCAATTTCAACAACACGCTTAATTCATCAATATCTTATTCAAAAGTTTGGAAAGACAAGCCCTTTAATTTTCAGGTGAGTGCGAACCACGATCAAAATACCAATTTGAATCTGATAAACTTTAGATTTCCGGATGCCAATTTTAGTGTGAATACTTTGTATCCTTTTAGAAAAAAAGAAGC